>JACDDK010000170.1 GCA_013817025.1 Rubrobacter sp. | reverse complement strand
CCACGTGAGTCTGGCGGACGGGTTCCCGCTGTTGTTGATCTCCGAAGCCTCGCTCGAAGATCTGAACGGCCGGATGGAGCATCCCCTGCCGATGGACCGCTTCCGGCCCAATCTAGTCGTAAGCGGCTGCGGGGCTTTCGAAGAGGACGACTGGCCTCGCATAAGGGTGTCTGGTGTGGATCTTCGCGTCGTCAAACCGTGTGCGCGGTGCAAGATCCCCACCATAAACCAAATGACCGCCACGGCGAGCAAAGAGCCCTTACGCACGCTGGCCCGGTACCGCAAATTCGGAAGCAAAGTCTTCTTCGGACAGAACCTCATCCACGACACCGCCGGCATGTTGCGAGTTGGCGACACCGTTGAGGTCGTCCGTAGCGCCTGACACGGCGCTTTCAATAGCCGATAAAAACCGCGCTGCGGAACGAGCACTTCATCTCCCTATCGACGGATTTCTCCGAGCGAGCCAGGGCTTTTCAGCGGGACTACGTCAACAGGTGGCAAACCTTCACCGAGGAGTAGTCCTTATCTTAGCAACACCTTGTATAACTTTCGCCCGGCCATGTAGCTACTCTGTAGCCATCGGCTACGTTTATGGCTAAAATAAGCGTCTGGTTATTCGCTAAGAGAGGAAATTTTTTAGCCCATGATGAACAAGTACCGTTTGATGTCGCCCGGCCCGACTCCTATTCCGCCGGAGGTATCGGCAGCGGGGGCGTTGCCGATCATCCACCACCGAACCCCGGAGTTTGGGGAGATCTTTACCCGCGTGAACGAGAACCTCAAAAGGGTCTTCCTGACCGAGAACGATATCTTTACCTACGCCGCGAGCGGCACCGGCGCCTTCGAGGGCGCGGTCCAGAACTTGTTCTCGCCTGGCGATAAGGTGCTCGTGGTGAATAGCGGCAACTTCGGTGGGCGCTGGGTCAAGATGTGCAAGGCTTTCGGCCTCGAGGTGACGGAGCTCAAATACGACTGGGGCCAAAAGGCGGACAACGACGAGGTCGCCGAAGCCCTCGCCAACGACCCGGAGATAAAGGCCGCCATCTGCGTCCTCTCGGAGACTTCGACCGGTACCGTGAACGATATTCAGGGTTTCGCCGGGGTCACGCAAGGCGTCGTGAGCATCGTGGACGCGGTCTCGGGTCTTGGGGCCTGCGAACTCAGGACGGACGAGTGGGGCATCGACGTGGTCGTTGCGGGCTCCCAAAAGGCGCTCATGACGCCGCCGGGGCTCGGGTTCGTGAGCGTCTCGGAGAAGGCGATGCGGATGCACGAGCAGTCCACGATGCCGCGGTATTACTTCGACTGGACGGCGGCGAAGAAGGCCTACGAGAAGGACCCGGCCCAGACGGCCTGGACCCCGCCGGTCAGCATCATCATCCAGCTGGACGTGGCGCTGCGCCAACTCATCGACGAGGGCATCGAGAACGTCTTCGAGCGGCACGTGTTGCTGGGTAGGGCCTCGCGTGAGGGCGTGAAGGGTATGGGGCTCACGCTCTTCGGGCCGGACGAGGATCTCAACTCGGCCGTTACGGCTTCTTATATCCCGGAGGGCATTGACGGCAAGCAGTTCGTGAAGATGTTGTTTCGGGAGCATGGCATACAGGTGGCTGGTGGACAGGGTGAGATGGTCGGCAGGATCTTTCGCATCGGCCACTGCGGTTACTTCGACGCCTACGACATAATCGCCACGATAGCCGCCGCCGAACTCGCGCTCGAATCGCTCGGACATCCGGTGGAGCTTGGCAAGGGCGTGGGCGCCGCGCAGCGAGTCTTCTCCAAGAGCGGAGCGGTGGCTTGAAGATCCTGGTTCCAGAGAAGCTCGCCGACTCCGGGATAGAGCTACTGCGGCGGGAGTTCGAGGTGGATGTGCGCCTCGATCTCTCCCCGGAGCAGTTGTTAGAGGAGATCGGCCAGTACGACGGCCTCATAATCCGCAGCGCCACCAAAGTAACCGCCGAGGTGATCTCGCAGGCCGACAACCTCAAGGCTATCGGCCGGGCGGGTATCGGGGTGGACAACATAGACATCGAGGCGGCCACCAAGCGCGGCATTATCGTCGCCAACGCCCCGGAGAGCAACACGGTGGCCGCCGCCGAACACACCCTGGGACTGATGCTGGCGGCGGCCCGCCACATTCCGGCGGCGGACAACTCTCTACGCGGCGGCGAATGGAAGCGCAGCTCGTACAAAGGCGTGGAGGTCTCCGAGAAGACGCTCGGGCTAATAGGGCTCGGTCACGTCGGGGCCATCGTGGCGCGGGGTGCTCTCGGCATGGGAATGAAGGTCCTGGCCTACGACCCCTATGTCTCCGAGGACCGGATGCGCGCCATGAACGTGGACCGTGCGGCGTCCACGGACGCCGTGTTCCAGAGCTCCGATTTCATCTCGCTGCACGTGCCGCGCACGCCGCAGACGATGGGCATGGTCAACGCCGACACGCTCGCCAAGATGAAGTCCACGGCGTACATCATAAACGTGGCGCGTGGCGGCATCGTGGACGAGGAAGACCTCTACACCGCCCTCAAGGACGGCGTCATCGCGGGGGCGGCGCTCGACGTGTTCGTGGAGGAGCCGACGACGGACTCCCCAATCTTCACGCTCCCGAACGTCGTCGTTACGCCGCACCTCGGGGCGAGCACGGCGGAGGCGCAGGACCGGGCGGGTATCACCGCCGCCGAGCAGGTGGCGACGGCCTTGCGCGGCGCGGTCCCGCTGCACGCTATCAACGCGCCGGTTCCGGTGGGTGAGGGGGCGGAGTTCGTGGCGAAGTTCTCCGGGTTGTGCGAGTCTTTGGGGAGTTTGCTGTATCAGCTCACGGACAGGCCCGGCGACTCTTTGAAGGTAGAGTACCGGGGCGAGGTGGCGAACTTCGACACGCGCCTGTTGGACGTTTCGGCTCAGAAGGGATTGCTCGCGCCGATGGTGCACGAGCCTTTGAACTTCGTGAATACGCCGCTTCTGGCCAAAGAGCGGGGCTTGAAGGTCGAGACCTCGCGGTCCTCGGAGAGCGCGGATTACACGAGCCTCGTGGTTTTGCGGATGGGTGAGGAGGCGGTTAGCGGGACGCTGTTTGGGCCGAGGTTTCAGCCGCGGCTCGTGGAGGCGATGGGTTTCGATTTCGACGTGGTGCCGGAGAAGCACATG
>JACDDK010000169.1 GCA_013817025.1 Rubrobacter sp. | reverse complement strand
AGACTACGAGAGGGTTCCCGAGACCGGAGAGGCGCTGATGTATGTGGCGATGACGCGCTTGATGGTGAGGCGTTTGGCTCGCTCGTGAGGCTTTTCAGACAGTTTCTAAAAGCTGGAGTCGCAGTGGCGGAAGAGCTTCCGTCGGCGAACGAGAAGGTTCAGGGTGATTGCTAAAGCTTGTTGCCTGAAGCTGCCGTCAGAGAGTTTTGCGTAGGTAGATCCAATCTTTGATATTCAGGAAGTAGCTCGTCATTAGCGAGCGCTGTCGGGAAATTTCGTTGTATCCGGCGGATTCGTAGAGTTGGAGCGCTGGCACGTTGACACCGCTCACATGCAGTCCGACGGCCTTTTTGCCCGCGTCGCGGCCCAGGATCTCTGCTGCGGAGAGCAGGCGTCGGCCTAGTCCGGCGCTTTGGAACTCCGGCGTCACCACGAGGCGCTCGACGTAGGCTTCGTCTCTCGGGGCCGAGTAGCGTGGGTAGGAGAGTAGCGTCGTCGCCCAGAAAGCGCGGGGGAGGCCGAGGTTGCGGGTGAGGGTGCGCCACAGGCCGCGGGCCATCACGTCCTCGCGGGACTCGGCGGTACGGACGCCGACGCTGGCGACGATCTCGTTCGCGGACTCGACCACGAGCGACTGGACGCCGCCCGAGACGTGTTCTAGCTGGATCCACTTTTCCATGATCCTTACCGAATTATCCCCGCGTCCGCCGAAGACTGGCCGGAACTTCTCCAGGAAACCTTCGACTACGAGTGCCGCTATCTCTGGGTCGTCGCCCGAGTTGGCGAGGCGTATCGTGAATGGTTCGACGGCTGTCATGGAAAGCGGATTATCCCATCCCGAAGGTCGTTGTGTCCCGTATCGCTCAACTCACGAGCCTGCGGCGCATGATCTGGACCGGCACCAACGACAAAGCGCCGGTGAAGACGAGGATCCAAAGTACATCCCCCGCCACCGCGAGGTCCGGCCCGTTCGCCAGCCCCCGACAGGCGTTGACCGCGTGATACAGCGGCGTAAACCACGCGATCTGCGGCACCGGCGCGGGAAACTCCTCGACCGGAAAGAAGATCCCGGAGAACAAAAACAGTGGCGTAACCACGAGCGTGAAGTAGTAAGCGTACAGGTCTATGCGTTTGATCAAACTGGTAAACAACGTCCCCATTACGCTGAACATCACCCCGATTACCAGCAACATCGGCGGAATGAGCAACGCCCACCACGAGGAGATCAGGGGGTTCTCCGGCGTGAACGCGAACCCCAAAACGGTCAGCATCGCCAGAAACCCCGTCCCGTACAGCGCCGCCCGAGTCCCGGCCCACAGGTACTCCCCGGCCACCACGTCCTCGGGGTTGACGGGCGTCGTGGTAATGGCATCGTAGATGCGGTCGATCCTGAGCTTCACGAACGTGTTGAACGTGCTCTCGAAGGACGCCGCGAACATGGCGTTGGAGGCCAACAGTCCCGGCGCGATGTACTGCACGTAGGTCTGCCCGTTGATGCCACCCTGCTGAATAAACGCCCCGAGCCCCAATCCCATCGCCGCCAGATACAACAACGGCTCGAAAAAGTTCGGGAACATCGCGCTCTTCCAGTACTTGCGAAATATAGTGGCGTTGCGCTGCCAGACGCGGAAAGCTCCCCGCGGCGAAGGTATGCGTATAGAGCCCATCAGTCCGTCAAGCTCCTGCCGGTGAGCCGCAGGAACACGTCCTCCAGGCTAGACTGGCGGTACACGGTATTCTCGACCGTGAACCCCGAGCGCCGCACGCGGTCCAACACCGCGTCGGAGTCGTGGGTGAAGGCCAGAAGCGCCTCGCCCGTCGCGCCCGTCTCAACGTCGTCGGCGGCTTCTTGCAGGACGGGCCGAAGTTTTTCGAGGGCTTCCGGGGCCGCCCGGAACTCCAATACTTGCGGGCTGACGTGCTCTTCGACCATCTCCTCGGGGACTCCCCCGGCGATGATGTGGCCGTCCTCCATGATGACGAGGCGGTTGCACAGCCGGGCGGCCTCCTCCATGTAGTGCGTGGTGAGGATGAGCGTCTTGCCCTCGCGCACGAGGTCGCGCATCTTGTCCCAGACCAAGTGGCGGGCCTGCGGGTCGAGGCCCGTGGTCGGTTCGTCCAGCACGACGAGGTCCGGGTCGTTGATGAGGGCGCGGGCGATGAGCAGTCGCCGCTTCATGCCGCCGGATAGCTCCGACACGTCGGCGTTGGATTTTTCGGTAAGTTGGACAAAATCCAGCAGCTCGTCGGCGCGCCGGAGCGCGGCTTTCTTCGGCATGTCGAAGTACCGACCGTAGACGAGCAGGTTCTCGCGCACCTTCAGGTCGTCGTCGAGGTTGTTCTCCTGAGGGACGACGCCTATGCGCCGTTTTATGGCACGTTCATTGCCCCGCACGTCGAGACCGACCACCGAGAGCGTACCGGACGTTGGGATAGCCGCGCCGTAGATCATCCGCATCGTGGTCGTCTTGCCCGCGCCGTTGGGACCGAGAAAACCGAAGCACTCGCCGGGAAAGACCTCGAAATCCAGGCCCTTCACGGCCTCGAATTCGCCGTAGCTCTTTCTCAAGCCGTGGGCGACCAGCGTCGATTTTTCACCCACGCCGCCTCTTTTGGTTCGTGTTTCGGTGTTCAAACTTTACTCTCTCCGTTCACTTTGCCGTTCCGCCGCCGATTCGCCACCAGCCGACCGAGGTGGGCGAGCGCCCGTTCCAGGCTTTCTTTATTCTCGGGGGCGTTGAGCCACGTCGACGCGCCCGAGGGGTGCGGCAGAGGGACATATGTTACCCCATCGCGCTCGACTGCCTCCCCTACTACATCCGTCAGGCGCGCGGGGCCGAGAAATTCCCGTATAGCCAAGCCGCCCACGAGGATGACGACCTCGGGGCGCAGCAGTTGCAACTCGGATTCGAGATGCGTGCGGCAGTTCGAGATCATGGACCGCGACGGCACCTTGTCCCCGCCACCCTTCGCCTTGCCCGGAAAGCACCGGGCCAGCGCCGAGAAATACACCTCGTCGCGCTCGATGCCGGCCCGCTCGAACCACTTCGCCAGACGCTTGCCCGCCGGTCCCGTGAACGGCAGGCGCGTCGTGACCTCGGTGATGCCCGGCGCCTGCCCAACGAGCAGCACACCAACGTCCTTCGGTACGTCCACCAC
>JACDDK010000020.1:9452-10780 GCA_013817025.1 Rubrobacter sp. | reverse complement strand
GTGCTGACGCTGCTGGTCTACTTCATCCTCGGCGCGGTCTTGCCGGAGAGCCGGGCGTACTAGAAGCCGTGGCAATGGACTTCGCCGAGGCGCAGAAGGAAGCGTTGGGCTGCACCAAATGCGGCCTCTCCAACAGCCGGACGAAAGTCGTCTTCGGCGATGGGCCGCTAAACGCCGAGCTTTTCATCGTGGGCGAGGCGCCGGGCTTCAACGAGGACGCCGACGGCCATCCGTTCCGAGGCGCGTCCGGGATGCTCCTGGAGAGGCTGATCGGGTCTTTGGGCCTCGGGCGCGAAGACGTCTATTTGACGAGCCTGGTGAAGTGCAAGCCACCGGACTCCCGCTCCCCCAAACCCGGCGAAATTAGCAGTTGCCGACCATATCTGATGTCCCAACTCGCGGCGGTGGACCCGAAGGTCGTGGTGGCCATGGGAGACCTGGCGAGCCGGGTGCTTACCGGGCGCAAGGAGGCCGTCGCGCGCATTCGGGGGCGGGCCATACCGCTCGACGGGCGGTACGTGTTTCCGACGCTCGCGCTGTCGCGGGCGCTGTACGTTCCGGCGGAGCGGGCGTTCGTGATCTCGGACTTCTCCCGCATTCCCGAACTTCTCGCTTCGGAACGCCCATCCACCTACGAGACCCTAAACCTCGACCTCGGAGCATCCGAGCGCGAACCTCTACAACCCGGCCTCTGGTAACACCACCGAAAATAGACCGCAGAGACCTCGACGAGCCCGCCATCGGCGCTCTAGCCGCCGAAGTCGCCGGACTTCTGAAACCCGGCGACGTACTCGTTCTCTCCGGCGAAGTCGGCGCTGGGAAGACGACCTTCGTCCGCTCCGCCGCGAAGGCTTTGGACGTCCAAGAGCGCGTCACCAGCCCGACCTACCAACTCGCCCGCGGCTACGAGGGCCGCGCCAATGGCGTCCCCGTACAGATAAACCACCTGGACCTCTACCGGCTCGAAGGCGTCGAAGACCGGGACGTTCTGGAGCTGGACGATTACGTGGATCGGCGGGCCATCACTTTCATAGAATGGGCGGAGCCGGTCCTGGATCTCCTCGAAGCCCCAACCCTAATAAAACTCGCCCACGCCACACCCACCACCCGCCACGTCAGCATCACCGGCCCCATCCCGGAGCGCCTACGCTCGTGCTGATACTGGCCCTCGACGCCTCCACGCCCGTAACCACGGTAGCCCTCGCCCGCGTTGAAGAAGGGAATCGCCAACTCCTCACCGAAGCTTCCACCGCCGCTCGCGGTGCGTCCGAAGCCCTGCTCTCCGCCGTACAGGCCGTGCTCGACCTCGCGGACGAAGACCTCGCGAA
>JACDDK010000020.1:0-9442 GCA_013817025.1 Rubrobacter sp. | reverse complement strand
CGTGGAACGCATCCTGGTCGGCGTCGGTCCCGGCACGTTCACCGGCATCCGCATCGCCGCCGCCACCGCCCGATCTTTGGCCCTTGGTACCGGGGCCGCCCTCGCCACGAGCCCCACCCTCGATGCTCTTGCGGCCCCCGCGCTGAGCGCTGGTTTCCCCGAAGTCCTCGCCGTCATCGACGCCCGGCGCAAGCAAGTCTTCGTCCGCGCCTACTCGTCCGGTGGCTCCGCACCGGGCGAAATCTTGTGTCTGCGACCCGAAGATCCATCGCTCGGCGAAACGGACGCGATCCTCGTCGGCGATGGCGCGGTGCGCTACCGGGAGATCCTCTCCGAGGTGGGGCGCATCCCGCCGGATGATTCGCCACTGCACCGGGTCAGCGCCGCTGGGCTCGTGATGGCGGCGGACCTCACGCCCGTCGCTGTGGAGGAGGTAGTTCCGATCTACGTCCGCGAGCCCGACGCCGAAGTGCGCCGCGACCTCAACCCCTGGAACCGCTCGTGAACATCCACATCGAAAGACCATACGTCCGCCGTATGGACCTTGCCGATCTGCCGGAGGCGCTGGCGCTCGACACTGAATGCCTGCCGCGTCCGTGGAGCGTCGGGGTGTGGCGCGAGGAGCTACGGAGCCCGCACTCCATGTATTTCGCCATCGAGGAAGAGGGTCGTATCGTCGCCCAGATCGGGTTGAAGTTCATCCTCGACGAGGCGCACGTAATGACCATCGCCGTATATCCGAGCCACCGCCGCCGGGGCTACGCTCGCGCCCTGATCCAAGCCGCCCTTGACGCCGCGCCGCAAGCCCGCGCCGTCCATCTGGAAGTCCGACCGAGCAACACGGCTGCTCGTGCGCTCTACGAATCTCTAGGCTTCGACGTAACTGCCCAACGCCCCGGCTACTACGGTGACGAGGACGCCCTACTCATGACCCTGAACCTGCGGGCGGCTCGTCGTCCTTAGACTTCTCGCGCCGGGCGCGCTCCTCCCGCCGCCCCTGAAGAGCCTCGCGGCTCTCGAAAGGTTTCAAGAGAAACAGGGTAGGCACCGCGCAGAACAGGAAGCTAATAAAGAGCCCCGTTGCGATCACCGGGTCGACCGGACCCCGGATCACATAAACCAGAAACATCGTCAACATAACTAGCGAGATAAACGTAAATAAAAGCGAGAAAGTCCGCATAAAAGAATTATATCCGGCTAACATGAAGGACGTTGCTCGCAAGCTACAATAACCTTGCCGAGCGAACCAACCTGAAACCCGAGACCTAAAAATGATCCTAGCCATCGAGACATCCTGTGACGATACTTGCGCTGCGGTCGTGGAGCTTTCCGGCCGCCGGGCGCTCTCCAACGTCGTCCACACGCAGACCGAGCACGCCCGGTATGGCGGCGTCGTGCCGGAGGTCGCCTCGCGCGCCCACCTGGAGCGATTGGATGGTGTGATCCACTCGTCCCTGGCCGCCGCCGACGTAGATCTTCACGATGTAACTCGCGTCGCCGTGACTACGCGACCGGGCCTCATCGGGGCGTTGCTCGTGGGTGTGGCGGCGGCGAAGGGGCTGGCGTATGCGCGCCGGTTGCCACTGGTCCCGGTAAACCACCTCGAAGGACACGTTGCGGCGGCGTACCTGGCCGAACCAGACCTTGAGCCGCCGTTCGTAGCCCTCATCGCCTCCGGCGGACACACCGCCCTCTACTCCGTCACCGAAGACAGGATGAGCCTTCTCGGCGAGACCCTGGACGACGCCGCCGGGGAAGCCCTGGACAAGGGCGCCCGGATGCTCGGCCTCGGCTTTCCCGGCGGCCCGGCCCTGCAAAAAGCCGGACAGACTGGCGACCCGAACCGCCACGACTTCCCGGTCGGGTTGAAGGACAAGTCGAACCTGGACTTCTCGTTTTCCGGTCTGAAGACGAGCCTGCTCTACCGGCTGAAGGCGATGGACGAGGCGGAGGTCCGCGAAGAGCTTCCGCATCTAGCGGCGAGCTACGAGGCCGCCGTGGTGGAGGCGCTTACGCGGAAGCTCTTGCGGGCTGCGGACCTCGAAGACGCGCCGGCGCTCGTCGTGGTGGGTGGGGTGGCGGCCAACGCCCGGTTGCGGCACGGGCTGGACGAGGTGCGTGGGAAGTCCGGGGTGAGGCTGGTCGTCCCGCCGCCGAGTCTTTGTACGGACAACGCGGCTATGATCGGGGCCGCCGCGACCCGAACGCCCGAGGTCCCGTACCCCGGCTACCTGAGCCTCAACGCCCGTAGCGTCTAAAGCCGCCGAAAACCAGGCCAACGCCCGTGGCTTTCCGCCGGATTAAAGCTTTATCCTTGACGGTCGATAAGTATTCTGTGAGAGTACAGGGCAAATTGCCGTCGATGGCGGTGCCGTGGGAGGAGTTACAGGGGGGCATGGATGTCGTACATTAGCTGGTCGAGGGCGGCTTACGTCTTCTTCGTCCTGGCCGTTCTGGCGGCGCTGCTGAAGCTGGGAACTTCCGGCTTCTCCAACTCCGAACCTCTAAGACAAGCTGCGGCGAAGAACTCGGAGCGGATCGACTCCGTCGAGGTTCACAAACAGCAAACGGTGGAAGACCGTGCTTCGGGGACCGGCGAAGAGATCACCGAAGAATCCACCAAACCCGACTCCTCGTCGAACCCGGTCGAGGTCCGCAATGGCGACGCTTCGGATCCCTCGGTCGGAGTCCGCACCGGAGATGCTTCCATCGTCCCACGCGAGACCAAGAACGGAACTTTTATCTTCTACCGCCCTGCGAAGCAGAACGCCGCAAAATCCAGAAACGGCGCGGCTAACGGCGACGCCGGAGATCCCGCTAGCGGTCTCGGCCAACGGCCCGCCTTCCAGTCCAATGAGTCCGGTCCCGTCTGTGGGGACCTCAGCAACGTCCCGAAGAGCAGCAAGGCTGTTTTTCCGCTCTCCGACAACTTCTTTAACTCCTACGACGACACCTGGGGCGCGGCCCGTCCGCAGGGTGGTCACGAGGGTACGGACCTGATGACGCCGGCGGAGACCCCCGAGTACGCCATAACCGACGGCACCGTCGTCCCCGTCTCCGGCGCGAACAACAACGGCTGGAACACTCTGGGTGGCTACACGCTGATGCTGCGCGCCGACTACTCCGTCGGGCCGATACAGGAGGGCGACCTCTTCTACTACGCGCACATGGACCGCGAGAGTTCGCTGAAAATCGGGACCCGCGTCCAGGCCGGGCAGTTGGTCGGCTACGCGGGCGATACGGGGCAGGGCTCCGAGATTACGCGCGGCCTCTTCCCGCCGCACCTGCACCTCGGCTGGTACGACGCCAGCGGGGCGCGCACCGACCTCGCCTCTGGCGCGATGAACCCGTACCCGCTGCTAGAGTGGATCAAGTCAAACGGCGGCGCGGTCTCCGGCGGCACGGACGCGAAGTTCTGCACCGCCCCCCAGAACAGCATCCCAAGCCCCTCGACCGGCGAGGAGAGTTGGCCGATCCCCAACAACCCCGGCGAGAGCCCCGACATCGACACCGGCAACGACGATGCCGCTCCAAGCCCCATCGTCAAACGCGGCAACCCCAATAAAGCCCCCGACCGCGAGCAGCCCCGCAAAGAGAAGACCCCGGACGAGAAGAACGTTCAGCCAGACACCAGCAAGAACAGCAAGCCGGACTCCACGGATAAAAAAGACCAGCTACCAAACAAAAACGGCAAGAGAGACAAGATAGACAGAAACGATCGGCTGAAGCTCCCGAGGATCGAGGAAAACGATCGGCTGAAGCTTCCGAAGATCGACGACATAATCGACCGGATCCGGGACCGCGTCAACGGCGACCGTGGAGACCGCAACGACGGTAAGAACAACGGCGGCGACGCCAAAGACAAAAACCCGCCCAAAAAGAACCCACCAAAACCCAACGAGCCACAAACCAACGAAAAGAAAGATCCTTGCAAGCCCGAGCGCGCCACCACAAAGAACAAAACTGAAAAAGACACCCGCAAACCGAAAGCAACCTGCGAAGAAGAGAAACTCGACAACCCCACGACCGAAGCTCCAACGGACGATAGTGAAAACACCGAAGCGCCTCCCACCAACGGTGAGACCCCCGACGAAGAGCCCGGCCCGATAACCAAGGAGCCCTCGCTACCCCCGGAAAACCCGGACGAGGCTGGATCCGACGGGGAAGCGCCAGACGGGGAAGCGCCAGACGGGGAAGCGCCAGACGGGGAAGCGCCAGACGGGGAAGCGCCAGACGGGGAAGCGCCAGACGGGGAAGCGCCAGACGGGGAAGCACCTATAGAAACCGAAACAACCGCTGAAGAGGAAGCCCCGGTCGAGCCCGAAACGGAGGAAACTTCCACCGAAGAGGAAATCGCCCCCGAAACCACCACGGAGCCCACCACCGAGCAAGGATCCCCCCAGTCGTAGGCCGACCCTAAACAACCGGCCTACAACCTGGCCTCAAAGCCCGACAACCAAAGCCTGAAGCCTGTTACCTGAAGCCTCTCTACAACGAGCCTAGCGTCTTCTCGCGATCTTCTCCGACGAGTACCGTGCTTCGGGCGCATTCCAGACATGTCGCCTGCAAGTTCTCGCCGTGCTCCCGGACGTAGAACAGCATTACTTTTTTTGGAACTTCGTAGAGGATGTGTGTCGTCTGCTCGCCGCACCGCTCGCAGCGCCGCTCCTCGCGGCCTAGCTCTTTGGGGATGCGGTTCGTGCCGGGTAGGCGGGGACGGAATACGCTCATGGCTTGTATTGTAGCCGCTTCGGAAATATACTCCGCACGTTGGCACTCTCGCGTTGAGAGTGCCGAGCCCTGTAAGGGTACGGTTTCTGTAGTTTAACAAAGGAGGTTCGCGGTGGCTCACAAAGAGTTGAAGTTCGATACCGACGCCCGCCAGGCGCTGGAGGCGGGGGTAAACAAGCTCGCCGAGGCGGTCAAGGTGACGTTGGGGCCGAAGGGTCAGTACGTTGTGCTGGACCGGAAATTCGGTTCGCCGACGATTACCAACGACGGTGTGACGATTGCTCGCGAGATCGAGCTAGAGGACATCTTCGAGAATCAGGGCGCTCAGCTAGTCAAGGAAGTAGCGACCAAGACCAACGACGTGGCGGGCGACGGCACGACGACGGCGACGGTGCTCGCTCAGATCATCGTGCGTCAGGGTCTGAAGAACGTGGCGGCGGGGGCCAACCCGGTCATCCTGCGGGCCGGCATCGACAAGGCCGTTACGGCGGTGGTCGAGGCCATCCAGAGCCAGGCCACGGATATTTCGGAGAAGGATGAGATCTCCCGCGTGGGCGCTATCTCCGCTCGTTCCGAGGAGATCGGCAACGTCATCGCCGAGGCTATCGACAAGGTCGGCAAGGACGGCGTCGTAAACGTCGAGGAGTCCAACACCTTCGGCATGGACCTCGAGTTCACCGAGGGCATGCAGTTCGACAAGGGCTATCTCTCGCCGTACTTCGTCACGGACCAGGAGCGCATGGAAGCGGTGATGGACGACCCGTACATCCTCATCGCCAACCAGAAGATCGGCAACGTCCAGGACGTGCTGCCGGTGCTGAACGCCGTGATGCAGTCGAGCAAGCCGCTTTTGATCCTCTCGGAGGACGTCGAGGGCGAGGCGCTCGCCACCCTGATCGTGAACAAGCTGCGCGGTACGTTCACCGCCGCCGCCGTCAAGGCACCGGGCTTCGGTGATCGCCGCAAGAGGATGATGGAGGACATCGCCATCCTGACCGGCGGCGAAGTTATCACCGAGGAGTTGGGTCTGAAGCTGGAGAACACCCAGATCAACCAGCTCGGTCGCGCCCGCAGGGTCGTCATCACGAAGGACAACACCACCATCGTCGACGGCGCGGGCGACGCGGACGCCATCAAGGGCCGCATCAACCAGATCAAGGGCGAGATCGAGAACACCGACTCGGACTTCGACCGCGAGAAGTTGCAGGAGCGGCTCGCTAAGCTGGCCGGCGGCGTGGCCCTCATCAAGGTGGGTGCCGCCACCGAGACGGAGCTCAAGGAGAAGAAGCACCGCGTCGAAGACGCTCTCTCCGCGACCCGCGCCGCTCTCGAAGAGGGCATCGTGCCGGGCGGTGGTGTGGCGCTACTCAAGGCGCAGACCGCAGTCTCCGACATGCTCGATTCGCTCGACGGTGACGAGAGGACCGGTGCCCGCATCATTCACCGGGCGCTCGAAGAGCCGATCCGTCAGATCTCCTCGAACGCCGGGGCCGACGGCTCCATCGTCGTGGATAAGGTCCGCTCGGGTAAGGGCAACTTCGGTTTCAACGCCCTCACCGGCGAGTACGAGGACCTCGTGAAGGCTGGCGTCGTCGACCCGGCGATGGTCACCCGTTCGGCGCTTCAGAACGCGGCGTCCATCGGCAGCCTCATCGTAACCACCGAGGTAGTGGTGGCCGAGCCCGAGGACGATATGCCCGCGATGCCGGGCGGCGGCGGCATGGGCGGCATGATGTAAAAAGCTCTCAAGTAGAGCTTTCATGGGCGGCGTCCTCTACAGGGCGTCGCCCTTCTGTTTTCCGCTCGTAAAAAAGGGTATATTGCTTACGCTTGGCGAACACGGCGTGAGGGAGAGGAGAGGGAGAATAGGCAGACAGCTCGGTGTATTGATCGTAGTTCTGGCGGTAGGGCTTCTTCTAGTGCTCTTGTTGCCGCTTTTGCTCGGTCAAGGTTAGGTCGTAAACGCAACTTCGGGAGGAGGTGAGGGCATGAGAGGCGGACTAATTCCGATCCTGGTGGTCATCATTCTGGTCATCGTAGCGATACTGCTGCTTTCGCGGCTCCTCTAATAGAGCCACGCGGCGCGGTTCCAATCTCTAGATAAGGGAGGATGGGCATGAGAGGTGGAGTCGGAGGGATAGTTGGCTTGATCGTGGTCATCATTTTGGTGGTCGTGATCTTGAAGCTACTCGGCATCGTTTAGATCGATCTAGCGGCTTGGGAGCCGCGATCCGGCGGTCTGGGAAGATGCTCCAGTCGCTTCGGTCGGCGGAAGACAATGTCAGAGCCTGTGGGGAAGTGCCTGCGGGCTCTCGTTTTGCGCCGGGTGTTTCGACGACGACGCCTTGACCTTTCGGGCGGGTGGGGTGTAGCATAGCCGTAATTTGCAGCGGTTAGTCGAGAACGAAATTGTCGAAGCCCACGGGGGTGCTCTCCGTGGGCTTTGCTGTACCCGCCGGTACACCCGTCCCCGGTAGACACCGGAAAAGGAGTTCGCCAACACATGGATATAGAAATCGGGAAAGGTAAAACCGCTCGCCGGGCCTACGGGCTGGATGAGATCGCCATAGTCCCAAGCCGCCGGACCCGTGACCCCGAGGATGTGGACATCTCCTGGCGGCTGGGGGATTTGCAACTGGACTTGCCGTGTCTGGCGAGTGCGTTGGACTCGGCGGTGGACCCGACGACGGCGGGCATTATCGGGAACCTGGGCGGGCTCGCGGTGCTCAACCTCGAAGGGTTGCAGACGCGCTACGAAGACCCGGCCCCGATCTTCGAGGAAATAGCCAGCCTGCCCGAACACAAGGCCACGCGCATGATGCAGGATATCTACGCCGAGCCGATCAAGGACGAGTTGGTCTTCCGGCGGGTGCAGGAGATCAAGGACAAGGGCGTCATCGCCGCCGCGTCCCTCACGCCCCAGCGCGTGCAGCGGTACCACGGCGCGGCCATCGAAGCCGGGCTGGACGTGCTCGTGATCCAGGGTACGGTCGTCTCGGCGGAGCACGTCTCCAAGACGAGCGAACCTCTGAACCTGATGGAGTTCATCCCGTCCCTGAACGTGCCGGTCGTGGTGGGCGGCTGCGCGAGCTACTCGACGGCGCTCCACCTCATGCGTACCGGCGCCGTCGGCGTGCTCGTGGGCGTGGGGCCGGGGCGTATCTGCACGACGCGCGGCGTTATCGGCGTGGGCGTGCCGCAGGCGACGGCCATAAGCGACGCGGCGGCCGCCCGCACGCGGCACTACATGGAGACCGGCGAATACGTCAACGTCATCGGCGATGGCGGGATGCGTACCGGCGGTGAGATCGCCAAAGCCATAACCTGCGGCGCCGACGCCGTAATGCTCGGCAGCGCCTTCGCCAAAGCCGAGGAAGCCCCCGGTCGCGGCTACTCCTGGGGCATGGCGACCTTCCACCCAACGCTTCCGCGCGGCACCCGCATAAAGACCACCATAACCGGCACGCTGGAAGAAGTATTGGTGGGACCGGCTCGTGAGAACGACGGCACGCTCAACCTCATGGGCGCGTTGCGGACCAGCATGTCCACCACCGGCTACCAGAACATCAAGGAGTTTCAGAAGGCCGAAGTCATGTTCGCGCCGTCTCTGGCGACCGAGGGCAAGACCGAGCAGACGGCTCAACGAGTCGGGATGGGTAAGTAGCCGCACCGTGATCCTGGTCCTCGACTTCGGCGGACAGTACGCTCAACTCATCGCCCGGCGGGTGCGCGAGGCGCGCGTCTTTAGCGAGTTGATCCCGTTCGATACGGCCATCCAGGAGATAAAGCGGCGCGAGCCGGAAGGCATCATCCTCTCGGGTGGTCCGAACAGCGTGTACGGCGAGGGTTCGCCGCGGGTGGACGAGGCGCTCTTCGACCTCGACGTGCCGATGCTCGGCATTTGTTACGGGATGCAGCTAATGGCGCTGGACATGGGCGGGCGGGTGGAGTCCGTCCAGATCCGGGAGTACGGTCGCTCCGACCTGCGCGTGAAGGACCAGAGCGGCCTCTTCGCCGGCACCCCGGACGAGCAGAAAGCCTGGACCAGCCACGGCGACGCGGTGCTGGCCGTGCCGGAAGGGTTCGAGATCACGGCGGAGACCCCGTCGGTCCCGATCATAGCCTTCGAGAACCCGGACCTGCGCGGCGGGCGCTACGGCGTGCAGTTTCACCCGGAGGTGCGGCACACCGAGTACGGTATGGAGATCCTCAAGAACTTCCTGTTCGAGGCGTGCGAGTGCAAGCCCGACTGGACCCCGGTCAACATCATCACGGATTCGGTCGAGAAGATAAGAGAGCAGGTCGGCGACGCGAAGGTGATCTGCGGCCTCTCCGGCGGCGTGGACTCCTCGACCGCCGCCATGCTCGTCCACCGCGCCATCGGCGAGAACCTAACCTGCGTCTTCGTGGACCATGGCCTTTTGCGCCAGAACGAGGCCGAGCAAGTCGTCGAGACGTTCGGTGAGAACTCCGAGGTGCCGCTGGTACACGTGGATTCGTCAGGGCGTTTTCTGGACAAGCTGGCGAACGTCACCGACCCGGAGGCGAAGCGCAAGATCATCGGCGAGGAGTTCATCCGCACCTTCGAGGAGGAGGCCGGAAAGCTTGCCGAGGATGCGAATTTCCTGGTGCAAGGCACGTTGTACTCGGACGTCATCGAGAGTGGCACCCGCGACGCGGCGAAGATAAAGAGCCATCACAACGTCGGGGG
>JACDDK010000019.1 GCA_013817025.1 Rubrobacter sp. | reverse complement strand
AACTTAGAAATAGGGCGCGGGAGATGGTTGAGGAAGCCGAGTATCTCGAAATCAATCCGCGCCGAGCAGTCAGGGAGATCGAGCTGGACCTCGCGGACGCTCCGCGCAGGGGTTCTATCTGGGATGGTCGACTACGGTTCGACGTGAACATCGTATATCTGCGTCCGCCAAAAGAGGTTCTCGCAGACGCCATCGAACGTAGGACCAGGCGTATCCTGGACCTGGGAGTCGAGGAGGTTGCGAAACTTAGAGAGAGTTCCCAGAAAGGTTTCAAGGTAACGTACCAAGTGCGAAGTGCCATCGGATTCCAAGAGATAAACCAAGCTCTGGATGGATCCTCGAGCCTGCACGAAGCCGGGGAAAGAATCTCCCAACGCACACGGACACTAGCGAAACGGCAGATCCAATGGTTCGATAAACTGGCGGACAAGCTCTCCACTCAAGCTGAAGTCCGGGTGATACACGAACCCGTATCGAATAACATCAAGAATTACATGCGTGATATAGTAGGTGCATGACGGATTCGCTGAAGGCGTTGTTGGTGGGGGCTGGCGAGAACCGTCAGATGGCCGAGCTTGGGCGTCTGGTCGAGACGCTTGGATACAAGACTGTGGGGCGTCTGGAGCAAGCTCGGCGGGATGGGTCTGGATACGTTGGTAAGGGGAAGCGTGAGGAGTTGGCCTCGTTAGTCGAGGAAACCGGGGCGGACGTGGTGGTAACCGACGACGAGCTGACGGCTTCGACGGCTAGAGTGCTCGAAAGAGCTGCGGGCAAGCCGGTGTTGGATAGGACCGCTTTGATCATCCGCATCTTCGAATCTCATGCGAGGGACGCAGCGAGCCGTCTTGAGGTCGAGCTTGCGAACTTGGAGTATAGGTTGCCCAGGGTAAAGGGTGGAAGCGAAGCACTGAGCCGGCTGGGTGGTGGCGGTGATACCACGCGAGGACCGGGAGAGCAGAAGCTGGAGTACGACCGGCGTGTGATACGGGATAGAATCTCCGCTTTGAACCATCGCCTGCAGGAGGAGAAATCGGCGCGGGAAGTCCGAGGCCGACGACGCAGGGAAGGTCTCGGGCCGCCTTCGGTGGCTCTCGTCGGCTATACAAACGCAGGTAAGACCACAATCCTGAACTCTCTGAGCGGCGCGGGCCGTTCGACCAGGGACCGTCTGTTCGAGACCCTTGAGACAACCACTAGGCTGGTGGAGGGTGGCGGCGCTCACGAAAATGATCAAGATGGCGCCGACAACTCGGAATCTCGACCGGACTTTGTCGTTACGGATACCGTGGGTTTCATCCAGAAGCTGCCGACGCAACTCGTGCATTCGTTCGCAAGCACCCTGGAGGCCGCCGCGGAAGCGGACGTGGTCGTCGTGTGCGCCGACGCTTCGAGCGAGGAGTTAAATATCCAGATCTCGACCGTCCTAGAAACCTTGAGGGATATTCTACCCGACGAGTCTCCAATGTCCGGGGATGACCGAGGCGCGGCTTCCGGGTACGTATTGTGTCTTAATAAAATGGACCTCGTCGAACCCGAGAAGCTGGGCGATTTGGATAATAGTTATTCAAAAGCCGTTAGGATTAGCGCTCTTAGTGACACCAGCGCATTACGGGACCGCATACAGCACGAGATCTCGCGTTCCAGAACTAGGCTTGACCTGCGAGTTCCGCACTCAGACTACGCGGTCGTCGGCAAACTATACGGCATAGCGGAGATTCACTCTACCAGTAACAACGAAGACGGCGTGATCCTGGACGTCACGCTTCCGATAAGCCTCGCAAGCCGCTACGAAAAATACGCCATCGATTCGACTGTCCCCAAAGGCTAGAGGAAGTACCATCGGAGCCGAGCCGAGGGCCGTTAGACTGTATCCAACGACCGACACCGGCGTTCCGGTGGACGAACTCTACGCCGACATACACACCGAACGACGCGAGCCTTTCGACGCCGAGTTGCCGTTCGTAATGATAAATATGGTCTGCTCCCTGGACGGCGGAACATCCGAGGCCGGGATCTCCTCTAAGATAGGCAGCGATCTGGATCGCCGGGTCATGAACACTTTGAGAGCCTCGGTGGATGCTATTATGGTCGGGGCCGGTACTCTGAGAGCCGAAAAATACTCCGTTCTCACGCCACAACATCTCTCGAAGGCCCGAAGGGCCCGCGGCCAACCCGCCCAGCCCTGGCTCGTAATCCCCACCAGAACAGGCGATATTCCAGAGAACAACCTCCTAGGGTCGTCTCCGGAGACCACGATCCTGCTCGTCCCGGAAGACGGCGCGATAGAACGCCACGACCTCGCGTGCCACATAGTCAAGACCCCTGTCACATCCAAAGAAGAGAAATTCGAGATGATTCAGCCACTCAAGCTACTCAAGAAGCGTTTCGGTATACAAAACCTCCTCGTCGAGGGCGGCCCGACTCTCAACCACCAACTCTTCGAAGATAACCTGGTGAACGAACTCTTCCTAACCCTCGCGCCAACCCTACTTGGCACCCGCTCCAACCAAACACCCGGTATCCTGAACGGCCCGCGTCTAAACACCCCGAAGAACGCAAAACTACGAACTGTCTACGCCATACAAGACGAACTCCTCCTAAGATACGAAATACCCTGCGAAAAGCATCAGTCAAGCATCAGTTTCCGATAAGTACAATTCTCGGAAACTGATGTGACGCTCTCAAGATTTGGCGGCATATACCGTCGCCAAGCTGCCAGCGCCTGTTAAAACGCTTCCATATGTTGTGATGCGTTAGATCGTTGGCTGAACATGTAGTTAAAGGTAAGTATAGATTGGTTATTCCTTTGACTAACGTCCAACTCGGCTCCTATAATATTCCTTAACAACGAAGTTGCTCAAAATGTTTAGTCGGGAGTGTAAGTTGGCTGAGGTAAGCTTGCCGATCAAGGTGGGAATTATCGTCCTGATTCTGGCTTGCGGGTTTACAGCCCGCGTGGGCTGGAGCTATGTGGTTGGTGGTGACGACACGGGTATCATAGAAGTGTCGCGAGCAGCTAACGCCGAGGCGCAGGAAGCCGAAGTCTCTACTAAAGACCGTACCTCGTCCGCGACGGTCGAGGACGACGGTACTTCTGAATCCTCCGAGGACGGAAACTCCTCTAGTGACGTGGAAATATCCCCCTCTGGCTCGGCTGGCGGGTCCAGCGCCGGTGATTCTTCTTCCCGGTCTGCAAGTGCCAACGATCAATACGAAGACGAAACCGGCGCTGCAAACCAGTACGACGACGGCGCAGGAAGCGGCGACTCAGGTGACTTGATGGAAGCCGGTGGCCCAACCTCGGGTCCCGTGCCAGCTATGTCGGATGGCGGATGCCCGGTGGAATACCCTGTGTCCCAGACCACCGGTTGTTACGCTAACTAGAAGCAAGCTCTATTGAAGGGTCGGCTATTGATAGCCGACCCTTGGGTGCTTTACAGGGGTAATGTATTATATTGATATGCTTTGTTGGAGATCTCTTCGGCGCGGCGGATGTAGCGCATGGTTGTTTTAGGGTCCGAGTGGCCGAGGAACTGCTGGATGATCAGGAGTGGCGCTTCGTTGACGGCCATGTTGGTGCCTACGGTGTGGCGGATGGAGTGCGGCGATATGGCCTTTGTGATGTTGGCGGCACTGACGTGTTTTTTGACTATGTAGCGGATCGAGCGCGTCGTTAGGGGTTTGCTGTCACCCTCACGAGACGTGAAGAGTGGTTTGCGGGCGTCGGCGTGCGAGGTGAAGCCTCGGCCTGTGGAGAGTACGTAGCGCTGGACCAACTCCCAGAGTTGCGGGGAGACGGGAACGTTTCGGGTCTTGTCTCCCTTACCGAGGACTCTTAGGAAGATGTGGTCTCCGGCGGCCTGTTGAAAGTCGCCTATTTTAATGCCGACCAGCTCCGCTTCACGCAAGCCGCATCCGGCCATCACGGCTATCACGGCATAGTCCCTGTGACTCTTCGCCTTCGCTGCGGATAGCATCCGGGTTAGCTCGTCCTCGGTGAGCACGTTATATGCGGAGTCCTGCGTCACTTTGGGGCTCTTGGCGAAGAACCGCAGCGCCTCCGGGTTGACGGTCGTAACGCCGGACATGAAAGTGAAGATCAAGAACCTTCGTAGCACCGCGAGTTTCTTGGCCGCCGTGGCCCTCGCGTAGACTTTCAGCAAGTGTTCCCTGTACAGTGAGACATCCTCCACAGTCGTCTCCTCCAACCTCTTCCCCAACTCCTCGCGTAGATAACCCACGAACATACGTGTTTCTGTATTATACGTTTTAATGGTCTGGGGGCTAGTCAGGGTGCGGAGGTAAAGGGCGATGAGACGGTTGGTCGTGCTGGTGGTTTCGACAGTAGGGTTTTCGGTTTTCGCGGGGGTGTTGTCAGGCATTTGGGTCGTTGTAGTCGAGGAGTGAGACGACCGGGTAGGGTGCCAGGCGTTGGCGACCTTCCAGATAGCTAAGTTCTATAAGGAAGGCGGCGCAGGCTACTGTTCCACCGGCTTTTTCGACTAGTTCGCACATGGCTCGGGCGGTGCCACCGGTGGCTAGCAGGTCGTCGGTGACGAGGATTCGGGAGCCGGGCGGGATGGCGTCGGCGTGGACTTCGAGGACGTCGGTGCCGTATTCGAGGTCGTAGGTAGCGGAGATACGGGCTCGGGGGAGCTTGTTTGGTTTGCGGGCGAGGATCAGACCCTTACGGGTCCGGTAGGCGAGGGCGGTGCCGAGGACGAAGCCTCGGGCTTCGGCGGAGATGATGCGGTCGAACTCGACGGACTCGACCGCTTTGGCGAGGGCGTCGACGGCGGCGTGGAGAGCTTGGCCGGATTCAATTAGGGGTGTGATGTCCTTGAAGGAAATGCCGGCTCGGGGGAAATCCGGGACGGTCTTGATGTATCGTTCTATCTCGCGCAAGGAACCGGAGACGTTCAGGCTCACGGGGAGAAGGAGTCGATGATGTTCTCCATCATAAGCTCTTTCATACGCGAGTCGACGGCGGCAAGGTTGCGGGCCTTGCTGATGGCCTCGGCGACGCGCTGTTCATCCCCGGAGCGCAGTTCTGGGTTGAGGATCTGCTTGAACATCGCGGCCTCGCGGTCAACGGCGGCCATGATGCCGCGCAGGTGGCGGGGTTGAATGGAGTATTTCGCCATTTCGAGGGCCATGCGGGCTATTTCGACGTCGCGCTGGGTAAGCTCGCCACCGCGACCGATGACGCCGACGGAGATCAACTCGTCCACGAAGCGCTGCTCGGTTTCGAGTGCGTCGGCTAGTTCCTCGCGGGTATAGACGCGATCTTCAAGGACGCGGGAGAGGTCACTGGAGTGGTCGCCCGAAGTCGGAACGGGCGCGCCGCCTTCGATACGTTTTTTGATGACCTTCAGGGGGAGGTATTCCTTGTCCTGAAGGGTGAGAATGTACTTGAGAAGCTCAACGTCCTGGGCGGAGAAGAGCCTATATCCGCCTCGGGTGCGGGACAGGTTGATCAGCCGCCGACGCTCCAGGTACCGGATCTTGCTGACCGATAGGGTCGGGAAATCTTGTCTGAGGCGCTGTACTACCTCGCCTATGGTGTAGCTATCTTTGGGGCCGCCGTTCTCCAATATGTCTCACTCCCATCCTTTATCGCCGGTGTCGGCGAGGCTCTCGCCTTCCTTTCGGTCGGTCTTTTACGTAAACACGAACTTGAACCTGTACTTGCCAACCTGTATCTCATCGCCGTTTCTGAGGTCCACGGCGTCCACCCGCACGCGGTTTACGTAGGTGCCGTTGAGGCTGCCGGCGTCGCGGATGCGGAAGCTCCTGCCGCTGCGCAGGATCTCGGCGTGGTTGCGAGAGACGGTCACGTCGTCAAGGAAGATGTTACTGCTCGGGCTGCGCCCGACCGTGACGACCTCCTCGCCTATATCGTGCATCCTCCGGCCGGCCGTGCCCTCGACTTGATCTAGCTCGATCAGCGACGCTCCGTCGGGTATGTTCGAGCCGCCCTCGGACTCCACAAATTCCTCGGCGAAGGTCGGATCATAAGATACGGTGGATTGGCTGTGCGTAAGCTTGGTCCCGCACTCCGCGCAGAACTTCATCAAGGGCGTGACCTCGGCACCGCACTCGGGACAGTGGCTCAAGTAGCTTCCTCACCGCGTCCAGCGGACGCTTCGCCGGGCTTGTCCTCGGAAGAGTCCGGTCCCATGAGAACCCGCGCCAGGTCCTCGGGCGAGAGCGACGCGCCCCCCCGGCGGACCAACTCGGTGCGGATCAAGTCGATCCTACCCTGCAACACCCGGCGCCGGTAGCTGATCACCCGCTCTTCTTCGGTCAACTCTGAGAGCAACGCCCGCAACTCGCCGGGGTTCAGCGCCGTAACGTCGGGCG
Organism: Rubrobacter sp.; assembly: GCA_013817025.1. Lineage (GTDB taxonomy): Bacteria > Actinomycetota > Rubrobacteria > Rubrobacterales > Rubrobacteraceae > JACDDK01. The sequence goes on along the minus strand of JACDDK010000019.1, from coordinate 4,423 downwards.
ACGCACCCCAATCCATCCCCTCAACGTCAAACTCGCGGGCTTCCGCGTCTCCGTATGCGCTCATAGTCGAAGTATAACCTCCCCTTAACCTGAAGTACACTCTTAAACTGAGTTGAATCTCCCCCGGCGACCGAATCTCCGTTCGCCGGGCTTTCCGATGGCCGGTGACCGGCTGTACACGAGGTAAAACCAGGCGGATATGTTATCCAAGTCGTAGCGAAAGCCACCGGTCGGATCGCTGGCAATTAGCGATTTGTCCGGCGGATTTCTTTATCGGCTGCTTTTCACCCTTAGCTTTACGCTCACGCCGCGGAGGTCGTACTTGGTCCGTAGCGAGTTCTCCAGGAAGCGCAGGTAACTGTCGGGCAGGTCTTTGGGGCGGTTGGCGAAGACCGTGAAACGCGGTGGCGCGGTGCCGGTCTGGGTGCCGTACCGGATCTTGACTCCTTTCGGAGGCGAGGTGCGGCCAACCAACTCGTTTACGAACTCCGCGACCTCGTGCGTGGGGGCGCGCCTCTCGTAGGCGCGCCTGAGACCGTCCGCGAAGGGCAAGACTTCTTCGACGCCGACACCCGTGAGCGCGGAGATTGCGAGAGCCGGTGGTTTTAGGTCGGTCATACGCTGGCCGACGGCATGCTCTATCTCCCGGATGCGCTCCGACGGCACGAGGTCGCGTTTGTTGACGATCACACCGCAGGAACGTCCGGCCTCTTCGATCTGACGGGCGAGTTGCAGATCACCGCCGACAACACCCTCAACGGCGTCCACGAGCAACAGCGAGACGTTTGAGCGCCGGATGGCCTCAGCCGTCCGAAGCGCGGAGTAGAATGGAACCCCATCGGCCCGCCGGGCGCTCCGGTTAACGCCGGCGGTGTCTAGAAGCAGGTACCGAACCGGGCCGTCCTTACTCTCGACCTCCACCTCGCCGGCGACGGCGTCGGTGGTCGTGCCCGAGATATCCGATACGACGGCTCTCTCCGAGCCCAGTAACCGGTTGAGCAGGGTGCTCTTTCCGACGTTCGGACGACCTATTATCGCCAGACGCGACAACTCGTCTTCTTCATCGTCCGATCTCTGAGGCAAGAGCCCGACGATTACGTCCAAAAGGTCGCCGGTGCCGAGGCCGTGGACCGCCGAGACTGGGTACGGTTCTCCCTCTCCGAGGGAGTGGAAGTCGTGGCGTTCGGAATCGCCGCCGGGGTTATCTAGTTTGTTGACGGCGAGCACGACCCTTGCGTTGGCGCGGCGGATCTCGCGGGCGATGGCGGCGTCGGCTTCGGTAGGGCCGGTACGGGCGTCGACGAGGTGTAGGATCACGTCGGCCTCCTCGACGGCGACCCGCGCCTGAAGCGTGACCGCCGCCTCCAGTCCCTTGCGGGCCGTGGGCTCCATGCCGCCGGTGTCCACGAGCAGGAACTCCCTGCCAGACCACTCGGCCTTGTTATAGGAGCGGTCGCGGGTAGTTCCCGGCGTGTCCGAGACAACCGCCTGCCGCCGTCCGAGGACGCGGTTTAGAAAGGTGCTTTTTCCGACGTTTGGCGCACCAACGATGGCTACGACTGGCATGGGACTCATTTCTACGCCGGTTTCTCGGGTAGAGAGTAGATGATCCGGAGTATCTCGTCGGCGGCCTCCCGGTAAGCCTTGCCCCCGCGGATTGTATTATCTAGAGTTATTGGTTTGCCAATGTGAATGTGGTGGCGCTCGCCCCTTAGTTGGGCGCGCAGGGTAGGGAGTTTACCGACGTGTACGGGCAAGACGGGGGCGTTGCCTCGGATGGCGAGCATTACGGCACCGCTCTTGGCCTCACGGGCGGTACCATCGTTCCGGTGTGTGCCTTCGGGAAAAATGCCGAGGATCCAACCTGCTGACAAGAACGCCAACGCCGAACGCAACCCGGCCCGTCCCCCAGATTCGCGATCCACGGCGAAGGAGCCGATAAACACGAAAAACTTACCTAACGTCCCGACGAAGAGTTGCTTTTTCGCCATCCACTGCATCCGTCGGGGGACGGCCATGCACACCAGCACGGGATCGGCGTACTGGCTGTGGTTGGCGGCTATGACCAGCCGGCCCGTTTTGGGGACGTTCTCGACTCCATGCACCGTGAAGCCGAAGAACAGTCGCCCCAGAAAACGCATAACCTTGCGGAATAGCCAGTAGCGGAAGGACATTTCGTCCGGGCGGCTGCGGCCCGGATAGACGTTTGGCTTATCCACCGTTAGGACTCCTCTTCTGGGCCAGTTCGACCACCCGCGAGACGACTTCATCCAAGGGAAGGCCCGTAGTGTCGATTACTATCGCGTCAGTGGCGGGTTTCAAGGGCGATGCCTCGCGTTCGGCGTCGCGTTTGTCGCGGACTTGCATGGCCTGGCGGATGCGATCCAACTCCCCCTCCCGGCCACTCTGACGGGCGCGGCGCAAGGCCCGCTCCTCGGGCGCCGCAAAGAGAAAGATTTTTAATTCGGCGTCCGGCAGCACGACCGTGCCGATGTCCCGGCCCTCCACCACGGCCCCGCCGGACTCGCGGGCCTCAGCCGCCGCAGCTCGTTGCACGGGCAAGAGTACCTCGCGCACGCCGGGATGGGCCGAGACTTTGGAGGCCGCCGCCGTGACCTCGGGAGTGCGGAGGTCCTGATCGGCGACGGGTTCGCCGTCTATGCGGGCTTCCTCGGCACCGAGTCCGACCCGGCATGCTAGCTTGGCAAGGACTGCGACATCAGCGGGGTCGGCGTCTTCGCGCAGGGCGAGGAGGGCGACGGCGCGGTAGGCCGCGCCGGTGTTCAGGTTGACGACGCGCAGGCGTTCGGCGACGGCGCGCGCCACGGAGCTTTTGCCGGACCCGGCGGGTCCGTCTATGGTTACGAGAAGTCCTTCCACGGCGAGGAAGTATATCCGATTCCGGGGCGGCTCTTACGAAGCGGCTCTTACCGCAGAGCTTCCAGGCGCTCGAAGTAGTCGGGGAAAGTCTTGGTGACGCAGCCGGGGTCTTTGATGCGGATGCCAGGTGTTGCGAGGCCCGTTATCGCGAAGGCCATCGCCATGCGGTGATCCCCGTAGGTCTCGACCGTGCCGGAGCTTACGGGTCCGGGGGTTATCCGCAAGGAGTCCGGGCCTTCTTCGACCTGGACGCCTAGCCTTCGCAGTTCGGTGGCTACGGCGGAGATGCGATCCGTCTCCTGATGTCGAGTGTGTCCCACATTCAGAATAGTCGTGGGTCCCCCGGCGAAGGGCGCGATGGCCGCCAGAGTCATCATGGTGTCCGAGAAGGCGTTCATGTTCACCTCGACGCCGCGCAGCCGCTCCGGCCCCCGAACCTCCACGTAATCTTCCCCGACCTCGACCTCGCATCCCATCTCTTCGAGAACGGTCGTGAAACGGAGATCCCCCTGCGAAGAACCCGCCCCAAGCCCCGGAACCCGGACCCGTCCACCCGTCACCGCCGCCGCCGCGAAAAAGTACGAAGCCCCCGAAGCGTCCGGCTCGACCGCGTAGTCGCAAGCCTCGTAGACTGCGGGCTCGACGATGAACCGCCGGTAATCCTTCGACGCCTCCACCTCGACCCCGAAACTCCTCATAACGTCTAAGGTAATACCGACGTAGGGCAAACTCGTCCTGGTCGTCTCGACGTTCAATACCACCGGCTCTTCGGCATACGGCGCAGCCATCAGTAGCCCACTCAAGAACTGACTGCTCTTGTCACCCGGCACCCGAGCCGTCCCACCCCGGATGCCGCCGCCCCGCACCACGAGCGGGAACCTCCCCGATTCGTCCTCATACTCCACCCCCCCACCGAGCCGCCGCAACACCTCTACTAGATCCTCGACCGGACGCTCCCGCATCCTCGCTACCCCATCCACCCGGTAAGGTCCGTCTCCCAACGCCAACACCGGCGGCAGGAACCGCGCCACCGTCCCCGCGTTCCCCACGTACAACTCCATCCCACTTTTGGGTATTATGCCTCGTTGTCCCTGTATTTCTATTGAGGCGGCTTCGCGGTCGGCGTGGATGGTGAAGCCAAGGCGGGTCAGGGAGTCGAGGAGCCAGTAAGAGTCGTCGGAGAAGAGCGGGTTTTGGATCCCCGAGGTTCCATCGGCCAGGGCGGCGACCAGGAGAGCGCGGTTGGTGACGCTTTTCGAGCCGGGGATTTGAACTGTGGCGTCTACCGGGTGGTCGAGCGGCTGTATTTCCAATTCTTCCGGAAAGACACCGCGCACGTCCTCAATGGAAAAGTCCTCGCCGGGGACGCCGGATACTGACCTCACGATAACCCCTCTAGCTCGCTCGTGGTGAGGGAACGATGTTCGCCTTCGGGTAGGTCGCCCAGGTTGACGGGGCCTATGCGGATGCGGCGCAGGGAGAGCAGGCGCAGACCGACGGCGACGCACGCTCGGCGTATTATGCGGTTACGGCCTTCGTGGAT
>JACDDK010000168.1 GCA_013817025.1 Rubrobacter sp. | reverse complement strand
ATGTCCACCTTCCCGATCAACTCGTCCAACCCACCGTGCTGGAAGCGCACCTCGACCTCGCCGTCTTTCAATTCGTTCAGAAAGGCGTGTACCTGGCGCGGATAATCCGCATACGTATCGGGCTGCGCCAACCTGCGCGCCGTCCGCGCCACCACATACGCCGGGTCCCGGTAGCGGGCGTTCAAGCGCCCGGATGCTTCGGCGGCCGCTTCTATCTCTCCGGCGCCACCCAGCCTTTCGGCGGCGGCTAGCGATCCTAATAGAACAGCCGTTTCGACATCGAGGATCACACCTCCCCGCCGAAGCGCCTCCAAGCCCCGATCCCGGACCTCCGTAATACTGTGTTCCCGCCACAGCGGGCCACCTAAAGAGCCTAAAGTTTCGCGCAACTCGCGCCGCAGGGTCGTGTCGTCGGCGGGCATGGTCGCCCCGGCGAGCGGCAGGGCGCGTAGGGCCGCGTCCACGTCCTCCCGGCGTACCGCGACGAGGACTTCCGAGATGCCGCGCATCCGCTCCGGGTCCAGCGCGAACGACTCCGTCGGGTCCGCGAACCACACCTCGCCGTCCGCCTGGACGAAGCGCTCCGGCGAGACCTCCGAGAAGAACATCCCTTCGAGAACCGCCAACCGCACGAGCGCCCCGGACGCTTTCGCCAGCCCCGCGCCGTCCAGAGGAACAGCGTCCGCCGGTGCCTCGAAGGTGACGCAGCGGGCCGAGGAGTAGCCTCGGTACATCTCGGGCAGGCGCGGCGCGAAGCCGTCGAGGGCGGCGAGTCGGCTCACGTTCTGGGCGGCGGCGTACATGTCGCGGCGGTGGGCGGCGTGGGCGGCGAACTCCGCGACGGCGCGGTTGGGGTCGAGCGGCAGCCGGTCGCCGAGCCTGCGGCGGGTGAGGTCCGCGACGGGCCGCATCGCCAGAACGTCCCGCCGGATGCCCGGCCTGCTAACCACCACCAGGGCGGGCCGGTCCCCCGGTAGCACCGCCCGGTGCGATTGCGTAAACACCCCGACCCGTGTCGGCGTCTCCGAAAACTCCACGAACAACCGCTCCATCGTGTTGCCGAGATCCCCCTCCAACCGGGTCCGCACCTCACCCGAGTCCATAGGCCGGGGAACGCGAACCGCCCGTCCCAACTCCGCCGCGATGTCCGGCGGCAAGAGGTCGCGGCGCAGGGAAAGAAAGCGGCCAAGCTCCGCGAAGTTCGGGCCAAGCTCTTCGAAAGAGAGCCGCATACGAGTCCCGATCCGGGCGAGGTCCGCCGGACGGCGTCTGAGCGAGAACCGCCGCCCAAAGACGAACCCGAACCCGTACCGCGCCCCAACCCGCGCCACCGCCGCAACCCGCCGGGCCGGGCCCTCCGCCAACCCCTGCGTAACCTTCTGTGAATCCACGAGGAAAGCATATCAGCCGGGGGGAGGCATCAGGCATGGGGCGACAGGCTTCGGGTAAGAGCCAAAACCGCGTCCGCCGCCGGGTCTTCCGGGCGAAAGTGACGCCTGTTAGAATCACATTCGTCCAAAACAACCCAAAACCTGATACCAGCGATCAAAGGGAGTGCGAATGCAGTACATACACACCTGTTACCGGGTCCTAGATCTCGACAAGAGCATCGAGTTCTACCGGGACAAGCTCGGCCTCGAACTGCGGCGCAAGAGCCCCGTCGGTAGCGACGCCACCAACGCCTTCTTCGGCATCCCCGGCGAGTCCGAGTCGCGGCTGGAACTCACCCTCAACCACGACCAACGGGAGCCCTACGAGCTAGGTACCGGCTACAGCCACGTAGCCTTCGCCGTCGAAGACCTCGACGCCCTCTCCGAGAAGCTAGAAGAAGCTGGTGGTGTGGAGTTCGAGAGCAAGCCGCACGCGATGGGATCCGGCGGCACCCGCCTCTTCTTCGTCAAAGACCCGGACGGCTACCGCATAGAGTTCGTCGAGCGCAAGTAGTCTCACGATGCAGCGCGAGCGAGACCTCGAAGCGGACCTCGACTGGCTCGTCGGGCGCATTCGCGATGGTTACGAGCCGGAGAAGATCATCCTCTTCGGCTCCCTCTATGCGCATCAATCGGCTGAGAAATACCTGAGAGGGCTTCTGGCGTTGCACGAGCGGGAAGAACCTCCCAAAATACATAACCTTCGGTTGCTCTCACCTATGTTGCCAAACACGTGCGGGAGTTAGAAACGCCGGAGCTTAAGAATGCCACGAATGGCCTGGACCAGTTCTACATTCCCAGCCAGTATCCCGCCGAAGTCGGCGGGCCGGAAGGTCCGATAACCGCCGGGGAAGCCGCCGAAGCTCTCGCCTGGGCTGAGGAGATAGCCGCCGCCGTCCCCTACTGTAACGCTGAACTCCCGCGGCCCTTGGACGCCGGTGGCGTCGCCTCCATGACGCTGGTGTAATACTTACAGTGCGTATAATCCAGTTCCTGCGATGACATATCATTGACGCACGGCGGATCCTAAAAACAGGCGAGAGGAGATGTGTGGGTCGTCGGAGGAAACTGCTCGAACGTATTCTGAGTGGACGGTCGGACGTGAACATCCCGTTCGAGCAGGCCCAGACGCTGCTGAAGGCGCTTAAATTCTCAGAGAGTATCAGGGGCAGCCACCACAAGTTCGTCCGGGATGGCGTCGAGGAGTTGATCAACCTTCAGAACGTAGACGGTAAATGTAAACCTTACCAAGTCAGGCAGATGCGCGAGATTCTACTGAGGTACAATCTGGAACGGGAGTTATGATGGAGCGATTCAAGTACGAGATCGACATTTTCTGGAGTGAGGAAGACGAGGGCTATATCGCCGACGTTCCCGACCTCAAGTATTGCTCGGCCTGGGGTGAGACTTACGAGGAAGCTCTACGAGAGGCTCGGGTCGCGATGGAGTTGCACCTCGAAGTTCTCGAAAAAACTGGCCGTCCCATCCCCGAACCGAGGGCTCGCCAGGCCTCCTAAAATGAGAGTGCTCAGTGCTGAAGGCAGCCTCACATTCATGTACAGCCGAACGGCTCCAGCAAGTTGCGGCGACCAATCTAAACAACTATTGTATTCTTAGCCGCTACTCCACCGAAGCCCTCGCCTGGTCGGAGCGGATAGCCGATGCCGTTCGTCTGCGTCTGGAGAGCTAATCCGGTGGCGTGGAGTTCGAGAGCAAGCCGCACGCCATGAGCAGCGGCACGA
>JACDDK010000167.1 GCA_013817025.1 Rubrobacter sp. | reverse complement strand
GCTCGGACACGCACGAGAGGATGCTGCGCGAGGCTCTGAGTCCCCTGGGCGTTCCCGTCGTGGGCGTTTTGCGCCGGGATGCGAGTATCTCGACGCCGGACAGACATCTTGGGCTAGTGCCAGCCGTCGAGCGGCATGGGGAGGCCCGGCGGTCGATTGATGCTCTTGGAGCCCGGATCTCCGGCTCCTGCGACCTCGAAGGTATCCTGCGCCTGGCGGCGACCGCCGGGCCGCTTTACGCGGAACCCTGGAGCCCGGATGCGCCGGAGCCGGGGCCGGCGGTTCGAGTGGCGGTCGCCGCCGGCCCGTCGTTTAGCTTCTTGTACAGGGAGAACGTGGAGTTGCTGGAGGGCGCGGGGGCGGAGGTCGTTACCTTTGACCCCACAAACGACGAAGAGTTGCCCGAGCGCACGGATACCCTGTATCTCGGCGGTGGTTTCCCGGAGACCTATGCCGAAGCTCTCTCCGCCAACGAGCCGATGCGGGCGTGCGTTCGGGCCTTCGCCGCGAGCGGTCGGCCCGTCGTAGCCGAGTGTGGTGGATTGATGTACCTCGCCCGCGAGCTGGATGGACGCCCGATGTGCGGGGTCCTGGATGTCCAGGCTCGCATGACGGATCGCCTGACCCTCGGTTACCGGGAGGCGCAGGCGCTCTCGGACTCGCCGCTCGCGGAGGAAGGTACGATGGTGCGCGGCCACGAGTTCCATTACTCGGTGGTGGAGCCGGGGGCGGGCAAGAGCCCGGCGTGGGCGTTGGACGGGCGCGATGCGGAGGGCTTCGTGACGGGCGGCGTACACGCGAGTTACCTGCACACGCACTGGGCCGCAACACCGGAGTTGCCGCGCCGGTTGGTGCGGTCCGCGAGGCAAGCTGCTGATCGAGCGGAGGTTCGGGCGTGAGTGGGAGGCTCGTCGGTGTGGGTGTGGGGCCGGGAGACCCTGAGTTGTTGACGATCAAGGGCTTGCGCGCGTTGCGCGAGGCCGACGAGGTCTTCGTGCCAGTCGCGGATACCGGCGAGGTCGGGCGGGCCGAGGCCACAGTGCGCGAGTATCTGGATGAAGAGTGCGTAACGCGGCTGCTCTTCGCCCTCTCCGACGACGCGGAGGCGCGGGAGCGGAACTGGACGAACGCGGCGCGGGAGGTCTCCGATCACCTGCGGGACGGCAAGACGTGCGCCTTCGCCACTATCGGCGACCCGAACGTGTACTCGACGTTCACGTACCTCGCGCGCACCTTGAGGGAGATAGTCCCTGAAGTGGAGGTCGAGACGGTGCCGGGTATTACCGCTATGCAGGATCTCGCGTCGCGGGGTGGGACAGTACTTCTGGAAGGCGACGAGCGGCTGGCGTTGTTGCCGTTCACGGCGGGGGAGTCGCCCTTGCGGGAGGCGCTCGCGGAGTTTGAGACGGTGGTGTGCTACAAGGGCGGGGGACGGCTGCCGGAGGTCTTGCGAGTGGCGGAGGAGGCCGGTCGTCTGGAGGGCGCGGTCTATGGGGCGCGGCTCGGTATCGAGGGGGAGGAAGTCGTTGGGGCTTCGGAGATGGTCGGGCGCGAGGGGACGTATTTATCCACGGTGATCTTCACCAGAAGAGGGGCTGAGTTTGGCTAAGGTATGGTTCATAGGGGCGGGACCGGGAGCGCCGGATCTCCTGACGATCCGAGGCGCGAAGCTCATAGCCGAGGCGGACGTGGTGATCTGGGCGCGCAGCCTCGTTCACGAGGGCGTTCTCGAACACGCTAGTCCCGATGCGGAGATAGTCGAGTCGACTACTATCCCCCTCGAAGGGATACGAGATCTGTACGAGCGGGCCGTTCTCGAAGATTTGAAGGTGGCGCGGGTGCATTCCGGCGACCCGAGCCTGTACGGGGCGGTAAACGAGCAGATCGAACGCTGCGACGAAATAGGTCTCGAATGGGAGATGGTCCCCGGTGTCTCGTCTCTGGGGGGTGCCGCGGCGGCTATCGGACGCGAGCTGACAATCCCGGAGGTCGCCCAGTCCGTCATCGTGACACGCCGCCCGAACCGCACCCCGATGCCGGGCAATGAGGACATAAAGAGCTTCGCGGCCCACGGCACGACGATGGCGATCTTCTTGTCCGCCGCCAAACCACGCGCTCTGCAACAGGACTTGCTCGAAGGCGGCTACCCGCCGGATACCCCGTGCGCCGTCGTGTACCGCGCGAGCTGGCCGGATGAAGAGGTCATCCGGTGTCGACTCGAAGAGATGGCCGACCGCGTAAGGCTGGCCGGTTTCACGCGGCAGGCGCTCATCCTCGTCGGACCAGGACTTGGCGCGGGGGGGACGCGCTCGCACCTGTACGATCCCGAGTTCTCTCACATGTTCCGAAAGGCGGAGACGGGAGCCGATGCCGCCGCCTCGTAAACTAAGCGAACCGGCCATGCCCCCGAGCATGGCGAGGGTCAAGGGCGACAAGCTCAGGACCGGCTGGACGACGGGTGCTTGCGCCTCGGCCGCCGCGAAGGCCGCTGCCCGCGCGCTCGTAACCGGCGAGCCGCAAGAAACGGTGGACATCCGGCTGCCCAAAAAAGGCGACGAGCGGCGCGTGGAATTCGAGATCGAACGCTGCGATATCGAGCCCGGCGCGTGGGCCGAGGCCGTCGTAATAAAGGACGCCGGAGACGACCCGGACGTCACGCACAAGGCTCATATAACGGTCCGCGTCTCGTGGCGGGAGGAGCTGGGCTTGGATCTCGACCGGGGCGAGGGTGTCGGGCTCGTGACCAAACCGGGGCTCGGGCTCACGGTCGGGGGACCGGCGATAAACGCCACGCCGCGAACCATGATCTCCTACTCGGTACGCGAAGTAATCGACCCGGACGAGCGCGGCGTGCGCGTCGTAATAAGCGTCCCCGGCGGCGAGAAAATGGCCGAGAAGACCACCAACGCCCGTCTCGGCATCGTCGGGGGCGTCTCCATCCTGGGGACGACCGGCATCGTGCGCCCGTTCTCGACCGCCGCGTGGGCCGCGAGTGTGGTGCAGGCCATCAACGTCATGGGCGCCCAGCAACACGACACCTTCGTCCTCTCAACCGGCGGCCTCACCGAGAAAGCCGCGATGCGCCTCCTGCCAGGCCTGGAGGAAGTCTCTTTCATCGAGGTCGGGGACTTCACCGGGCAGGCCATAAAGCAGGCCATAAAACAGAAGCTGACGCAC
>JACDDK010000166.1 GCA_013817025.1 Rubrobacter sp. | reverse complement strand
GACCGACGGCTACTCGGGCGCCGACCTCGAATCCCTGTGCCGCGAGGCGGCTCTGGTGTGTATGAGACGCTCCATAAACCTGCGAGACTTCGAGAAGCGCATCGGCTCGCAACAACTGGGCGCTCTATCCATCACCATCGCCGACTTCCGGGCCGCCACAAAGCGCGTCGGCCCCAGCATCCGGCGCTAGATCCAGGCTTCAGGCGACGGGTTTTTAGTAAGGTTAAAAGGCCGCTCGCTCCCGTCCGAGCTTTACGTTTCCACCCAGTTGTCTAGTTCGAGATCCGGCACCCGCGAGAACTCGCGAATGTTGTTGGTAACGAGCGTGAGGTTCAGGTCGCGTGCATGAGCGGCTATTAGGGTGTCCAACGGACCGATGGGCGTTCCTAGCTCCTCCAGCGCCGCTCGTACCCGACCGTAGGCGATAGCCGCGGCGTGCCCGAATTCGACGACCTCCAACGGAAGAAGGAACTGTTCCAACGCCTCTTCGTTACGATCCGCTCGCCCGCTCTTTCGCGCGCCAAAATACAACTCCGCCACCGTTATGGAAGAGACCGCGATGTCGCCGACGGTGTACTCCTCGAACCTCCTTAACACCTCCGGCGGACGCTCCCTGATAACGTGAACGCACACGTTCGTGTCTAGCAGGACTTTCAAGCGAACGGCATCTCCCGTTCGTCTTGGTGGGGTGGTTGATCCCGCCTCTCCATAAAGTCCTCTGAGAACGACTCCAGAGAATCGTACAAAACCCGCCAGGAATCCTCCTCCGGAAGCAACACCACCGCGTTACCCACACGCTTGACGAACACCTCGTTACCCTCGAACCGGAACTCCTTCGGCAACCGCACCGCCTGACTCCGACCGTTCTGAAAAAGCTTCGCCGTTCGCATGACGACCTCCTCCGAGATAGATACCCGAAGTATATATCTATTTGAGACACGTACGAACGCTAAGCGGTGATCTTTCGGTTCGCGGACGCCGAGATCTCGCGGGCGGCCCGTAGGGCTTGCGGAGCGCGGGAGTAGAGGTCCGGGGATAACTCTACGCAGCACGAGGGATTTTCGGGGAAGTCCACGCGCCGGAACAGCTCGCGCAGCGGGATGTCGCCCACGCCTGGTGGGAGGTGCAGGTCTCCGAGGCCCTGGGCGGTGTGCTCGGAGACCGGTGGGATGCCGGTAAGGTTGCTCTTTCGCAGGTTGTCGTGGAGGTGCAGGTGGCGGACTAGGGGCGCGGCGGCGGCGCACGCCTCGAAGTAATCGAAGCCGAAGACGTTCGCCGCGAGGGCCGCGTGTCCGACGTCCAGGCACACGCCGACGGCGGGATGGTCCACGGCGGAGATTTGTTCGGCGAGTTCCGAAGGCCAGACGGAGTAGTCGTAGACCTCGCCGCGCACGATGGGCAACTCCGGGTAGTAGTTCTCGACGGCTATGACGATCCCGAACTCTTCGGCCCGGTCCCCGGCTTCCCGCAGGGCGGTGCGCTCGGCGTGCAGTTGCTCTCTCACGCTGTGGCGGAAGTCGCGCGAGCCTACCCGTTGCCCGGCGTGACAGACTACCGTACCGGCCCCGATCTCCTGGGCGAAGCGCAGGCTCGCGTCGAGGATGTCGCGCTGAAGCTCGCGGGTGGTCCCGTCCATCAGGTTGATCTCCAGCGGAGCGTGGACCGTGTACGCGAGGTCCGCCTCCAGTAGCAGTTCTCGTACCTCTCCCAGCCGGAACGGGTCGAGGCCGCCACCGAGGATGATGCCGAGGCTCTGGGGCCAAATCTCCACGAAGTCTGGTTCGAGACCCCCGGTGAACGCGAGGTCTTCGGCCAGCTCCCGCGTGCCGTCCAGGCGCACGTGCGGCAGATGAATGCCCACGCTAGAGATACTCATACGATAGCGCTCCTTCGTGTCCGAGAGCAGAGCGCCGCCAAGTATAGGGTCGGGGTATGGTCCGCGGGTAACAGGAACGTTAACGGTCGGTAAACCTTGTGTTCAACCGAGCCTGTAGAATCTTCCCACGGCTGGACGGTCGGATCGAGAGAGGAAACACAATGAGCAGCTACGAGGACTACACGCGCAAATCCAAGGTCTACGACAAGACGAGGGAGCCGGTGGGAATTTTGATCTCCGTCGGCGCTTTCGCCCAATCCCGAACGCCGCTCGGCGAGATGACCGTTCTCGACGCCGGTTGCGGCACCGGCAACTTCTCGCGGGCGATGCTGGAGCACGTCGGCCGCATCGAAGCGGTGGACATGAACCCCGGCATGTTGGAGGTCGCCGCCCGAAAGATGGCGAAATCCCAGGCCGATGGGCGCATCGCGTTCCACTCCGCCGGGATAGACGAGTTGCCTTTCGACGACGCGACGTTCGACGGCGTCATGATCAACCAGGTCCTTCATCACCTGCCCGACGAGCCCGCGCGAGGCTTCCCCGCCCACCGGCGCGTCTTCGAAGAGTTCGCCCGAGTCCTAAAGCCCGGCGGCGTCCTCGTCGTCAACACCTGCTCGCAGGAGCAACTGCGCCACGGCTACTGGCACTACCATCTCATTCCCACCGCCGCCGACGCCCTCCGAAACCGCTACGCACCCCTCGAAGACCTGGCCGAAATCTTCTCGGAGTGCGGCTTCACGCACGCGGGAGCCTTCGCCCCGCTCGACGCCGCCGTCCAGGGCGAAGCGTACTTCAATCCCCGCGGTCCGCTGGACGAAGACTGGCGCGACGGCGACTCCGTCTGGTCGCTGGTCGGCGAGGACGAAAGGGACCGGGCACTCTCGAAGCTCCAGAAGCTCGACGCGACCGGCGAGCTCGAGACCTACGTCGCCCGCAACGACGCCCGGCGCTCCGATATCGGCCAGATCACGGTCCTAACCGCCCTCCGCAACTAGCCTCCGCTCGTAGCCGTTTAGCACCGATTTCACACGGAATTTACGCGAAGTTTACATTTGGGTTATAATGCAAGTAACGATTGCAACTTGGACTGTGGGAAAGCGGTCCTCCGATACCTAAATGAAACGGAGCGGAATTGGACCGAGTTTATGCCGCGCTTGCGCGGGTGCCGATGTTCGAGGGCGTGCGACGGGAGGCCATCGAGCTTTCGCCTCTGGGGTCACTCACCAACTCTACTTACAAGGTAACGATGGACGGCGTGGCGTACGCGCTGCGGCTGCCGGGCAAGGACACTGCCGACTACATAGACCGCACG
>JACDDK010000165.1 GCA_013817025.1 Rubrobacter sp. | reverse complement strand
ACTACCTCTCAAAGCCTCTAAACCGGGACGAGTTGCGGGCGCGGCTCGTGGCCGCCGAGCGTGTCACAGCCCTGCACCGCCAGTTGGAAGCTCAGAGGCGAGAACTGCAAACTCTCAACCGCGAGTTGCACCAGCAGGCCCGGCAGGACGCGCTCACGGGGCTCGGCAACCGCCTGCGGCTGCGCGAAGACCTGGAGGCGTTGGGGGCGCGAGTAAAACGCTACGGGCATTCATACTGCGCCATCCTGTGCGATGTGGACGCCTTCAAGCTTTACAACGATCATTACGGACACCTCAAAGGCGACGACGTACTAAAGAAGATCGGGGACGTCATCTCCAGGGTCTGCCGAACGGGTGACTCGGCCTACCGCTATGGCGGCGAAGAGTTCCTCATAATGCTCCCCGAGCAATCTCTCCCGTCCGCCGCCATAGTCGCCGAACGCCTGCGCCGATCCATCGAAGACCTGGCGATACCCCACGAGGCTCGAAGCCCCGGTGGCATAGTAACCGTAAGCGCCGGCCTGGCCGAACTCTCGTCCGCGAAAGACAACGACGCAGTCACACTCCTCAAACATGCCGACGCCGCCCTCTATAAGGCCAAAGAGACCGGCAAAAACCGCGTCGTACTCTACGACCCGGTCATCGGTTAGAGGCTTTGGCTCTCAGAGCCGCGACGAGCGCCAGAGTACGGTATGTACGCGGGCGGCCTGCGCGTCGTAAGAGACCGGCTTAATGTTGTTAGTCGTCGACGCCGGTCTTCAGACCGTGGATGATGCCCTGTTCGCTCTGTCGAGCGGTGAGCATTATTGTCGGTATCAGCGCGAGGTCTTTGTTGGGGGCTTTGTGGATCTCCCGCACCAGTTGCAGGCCGTTCATGCGAGGCGTTGTTCGGCTACCTGGCGCTGGTCCTCGGCATCATCGACGTTCCCTTCGCCAGCGCCTTTTTCACGGCCGCCGTGGGCCTCGGCGCTCTACTCTCGGTGGCGGGGTCTTTCTCGAAAAGCTACGCCTGCGCCGCTACCCACGCCCTCTCGACATGGTGAAGCTCACCTTCTACGATATCCTGGAAAACTTCGGCTACCGGCAACTCAACACCGTCTGGCGGGCGTGGGCTATCGTCTCGTCCTTGCGTAGAAACCAGTCCCAGGGTGCCATGGAACGGCGGGGCTTCGACCCGGTCAAGAAACCGGACACTGCAAAGAATAGGTCTTCGGGTTAGCATCACCATATGGATGTCTTGCGCAAAAACGTCGTCGGGAACTGGCTGCGGGCGTTGGCTCGCCTAGCGAGGGCCAGTCTTTTAGCGGTGCTTTTGACGGCGTTCGTCTTTGGGTGTTCCGGGGGATCGAACGAGGTGGCGCGCGTCGACGCGGAGATCAACGCTTTCGAGATCTCCGCGGGCGAACACCGCACCGGGTATCCTCTTCTAGCGTCTTCCAGGATGGAGAGCACCGGTACGATCCGTCACACCTACTGGATGGGGTACAGCGTCCAGAACCCGAAGGGCGAGTGGTACGATGCGCCGGCCATCCCGGTCGAGCTCACGCCGGGCCAGGACTCCGGGGCGCGGGGCTTCACAACCAGGCCGCTCGGAACGCCCGGCCTCTATACAGCCCGCACCGCCGTGTGGACCGACGATCCCAGCGTCAAAGAACCCGAGGCCGCCCTGCTCGACGAGTACGAAACGACCTTCCGCGTCTACGAAGAGCGCGAAGACTTCGACTTCCTCGACCCCGACCGCTGGGGGAAAACCAAAGACACCGCCGGTCAGGGCGAGTTCCAGCCGGACAACGTAACGACCGATGACAGCAACCTTCGTCTCAAACTCCCGGAGAATAGCCTAGACGGAGCGGAGATAAAGTCGAAGAACGCTTACGGCTACGGTTCCTACACCGCGCGGATAAAAGTCCCGGACGCGCCCACGTCCATAACCGGGTTCTTCCTGTACGAGCCGCCGGACTTCGAGAGCGAGATAGACGTCGAGATCCACAACGACCCCAAAGGCAGGATCCTCTTCACCACCTACGCCAACGGAGAACAGACCCACACCCGCACCATGGACCTGCCCTTCGACCCCACCGCGTCCTTCCACACCTACGGCTTCGAGTATCAGGCAAACAAAGTCGTCTTCCACATCGACGGCAAACCAATTACGACCTTCGAAGGCGGCATCCCAGACAAACCCATGAACCTCTACCTGAACACCTGGTACCCCAAGTGGCTCGACGGCGAGAAACCAACTGAAAACCGCAACGTCCTAGTCGACTACATCGACAACTAAAGCCGTCAGTTTTCAGGATCTTTGGAATGCCGGATGTTTCAAAAACTCGCATGGTGACACGGCACTCGATCCCATTCGCCGTTTTTGGTGTTGCCTACGGGCCGTCGAGGTTCCTGGAAGCGAAGTTACGCTCGATCCAACCGACCGCGTGCTCGACCAGCCCCCGCCCGTCGAGCAGGTGAGCCACGCTCTCTCCGACGGACCCGCTCTTCCCCTTTCCGGCGGCGAGCGCGGAACGTGCGATGTATTCGATGTAGTCTTCTTCGCCGAGGAGGCGTTCGTAAGGCAAAGCGCCTTCGGAGGTGTCGATGTCCGAGAAGGTCCGCCAGACGCGCTCGCCGCCCAAGATCACGGGCGAACCGTAGCTCACGCGGCGTTTGCCAGGGACCTCCGCGACGGCCTCCGCGTGATGCACGAGCGTCACGGTGTCCAGCGGCGCGCCCAGGACCGCTACCTGGCCGCCGAACTCGACCAACCGGGCGTAGGGCGTGCCTGCGCCGTAGGCGTCGTCGTAGGGGTGCTCGGCGACGAGAGCTTCGGCGAGGAGACCGACGACCGCCACGCCTGCCTCGGGATGCCCGCTGTGGCGTGCCCCAGGCCAGGTCCTCAAAGCTTCAGGGAGCCGTCCATGATCACGGCGGGCGAGCGCGACACGCGGGTCGTACGCCGGATGCTCTTCGAGATATGTCCGCCTCGTCTGCTCGTCCAACTGCCCGAGGTCGTCGGGTGGCTCGTCTTGCCAGCCGGTGTAGGCCATGAGAGTCCCGTCAGACCCTAAAACGTCGAGCAGGGCGCGCACGACGGTCTCCGCACCACCGACCACGCGACCGATCGCGGACATCCGGCAATGAACCATCGCCACCCCTCCGGGCTCCAACCCGAGCTTCTCCAGGTCCCGAGCGAGCCGCGAAC
>JACDDK010000164.1 GCA_013817025.1 Rubrobacter sp. | reverse complement strand
CTCCACCGGCGTATTCTTCTCCAACCCGTGGCGTTCGACTGCGGCTTCGCGGAGCTTGTACTTCTGGATCTTCCCACTCGCCGTCATCGGATATTCTTCCACGAAATCCACGTACTCAGGGACTTTGTACAATGCGATGTTCTCGCGGCAGTAGTTTTGTACCGCGTCGACCGTCAGGCCGGATCCCGGCTTTTTGATGATCGCCGCAACGACCTGCTCCCCGTACCTCTCGTCGGGGAGGCCGTGGACTTGCACG
The DNA here is from genome assembly GCA_013817025.1 of Rubrobacter sp. Classification (GTDB taxonomy): domain Bacteria; phylum Actinomycetota; class Rubrobacteria; order Rubrobacterales; family Rubrobacteraceae; genus JACDDK01. Next base: position 2,978 of record JACDDK010000164.1, on the reverse strand, counting down.
TCGGATATTTCCGGGTGCGTGTAGAGGAATTCTTCTATCTCGCGCGGGTATATGTTCTCGCCGCCACGAATGATCATGTCTTTGGCCCGGCCCGTGATCTTGACGTACCCGTCCGCATCGATCTCCGCTAGATCCCCGGTGTGCAACCATCCAACGTCGTCGATGACCTCGCGGGTCTTCTCCTCCATCTTGTAGTAGCCACGCATTACGTGATAGCCGCGAGTCCACAGCTCGCCCTGCTCGCCGGTCTCGCAGTCCTCGCCGGTCTCCACGCCGACTATCCGCATCTCCACGTCCGGGAGCTTGCGTCCTACGGTGGATACACGTATCTCCAGCGGGTCGTCGGTTCTCGTTTGGGTGATGACAGGGCTGGATTCAGTCTGGCCGTAGGCTATCGTGATCTCGTCGGCCCCCATCACGTCCACGACCTTTTTCATAACCTCCATCGGACACGGCGACCCGGCCATGATCCCCGTCCGCAAACTGCTCGTGTCGTACTTCGCGAACTCCGGGTGCTCAAGCTCCGCGATGAACATCGTCGGCACACCAAGCACCGCCGTGCAACGCTCCTCGTGAACCGCCCGCAGCACCGCCAGCGGGTCGAACTGCTCCACCGGCACCATCGTAGCCTCGTGCGTGACGGTGTTGAGCGTCCCCAGCACACACCCGAAACAATGAAAAAACGGCACGGGTATGCACACCCGATCCTGCGGCCCAAGCTTCATGCACTCGCCGATATAGAAGGCATTCTTGACGATGTTGGCGTGCGTAAGCTGCACGCCCTTCGGGAAACCCGTAGTCCCGGACGTGTACTGCATGTTGATGACGTCGTTCGCATCCAAAGACGCCCGCCGCTCCCGCAACGCATCCCCGGAGATTTCTTCGCTTCGCCGCAAGAATTCCCCAAAACCCACAACCGGCAGCGCGTCCGGCGGCTTCCCGCCTATCAGGACAACGTCTTTCAGGAACGGCAACCCTTCCGATAAAAGCTCGCCTGCGTCGGCAAGCTCGGGGACGGCGGTTTGCAGTATCTCTAGAAAGTCCGCACCCTTCGCGCCCTTTGTGAGAAACAGGGCGGCGGCGTCGGATTGTTCGAGGACGTACTTCAGTTCGTGGGCTTTGTAGGCGGGGTTTATGGTGACGAGCACCGCTCCGGCTTTTCCGGTAGCGAACTGCAGGGTGACCCATTCCGGCACGTTCTGGCCCCAGACGGCGACGTGGTCTCCTTTCCCGATGCCGAGCGCCATCAGGGCTCGGGCGCACTCGTCGACGGCGGCGTCGAACTCGCGGTAGGTCTGGCGCAGGCCCCGGTCCACGTAGACCAGCGCGTCGTCGTTCGGACGGCGTTCGGTCACCAGATCCAGAAGTCCCCCGACGGTCAGGCCATCAATGTCCTCGGCGCGCATGTCTTCCTCCTCGTCTCCGTCCCCACTGTAGGTTGGAGTGTAGCATTCGTCACAGGTATGCGTCTTTGGGGGCAGAAGGTGATCGAAAGCGTTGTAGACTTCGTATTTAGGGAGAATAGAGAACAAAGGGGCGCGGGTGCGCCGGGATCGGGGATAGGATCTCTCGCTCTAAGAAAAAGTACATCTTCTCGAATAGAAAGACGCGCCGCCGCCGGACGCGGACCTTCGTGCTGGCCGCCGCTCTCGTCTGCGTCGCCGCCACCGCCGCATACGCGAACGTCTACGCAACCGGCGGCGACCCACCCGAGAAGAAACCCACCAAGCCCCAGAAGGTCGAGCCGTACCACCGCATAACCTCCCAGCCGGAGACGGCGTTGATCGGCGCGCCGGACCCGCCGGATCTCACCCTCTCCGGCGTGGCATACGAGAGCCTTGCATCCGAACTATCCGGCGCGATGCCCGACGAAATCGGCCACGTTCGAGGAAGCATCCTGGACCCGGACTGGTCCTCGGTGCGCGTCCCCGTTCCCGGACGCGACGACGACAGCTACTACGCCGTGTTTCTTCAAAAAGACGGTAAGGAGTGGACCGCCCGCCGCTCCGTGCTCATGCAGGATCAGAAATTCCCCAAAGACGTTCGGGCCGTGCTCGGTGGCATCCCCGAAGACCTCGTGAACCCGCTATTTCCGCAAGAGGATCCACCAGCCCCCGCCAAAGACTTGAAAGAGCGTGCGCTGCAGGAGGTCCGGCAGGCTACGAACCGCCCGGACGACTGGAAGGTCGATGAGCTGAAAGACGCCGACGAATTTCACACCGTCCGCGTGACCGACGCCAATAAAAAGGACCTCAGCACAACCGTCTACCTGCGCGACAAAGGTAACGCAGCCCCTGAAATCGTCGCGACGGGCCGGGACCTCACAAACGTGGAAGCGCCGGGGTTCCCGAAAGAGCTTGCGAAGCCCGGTGTGGGCGCGTCGCCGGAGGAGGCGGTTCTCGGCTCCGACGAAATCTCGTTGGAGGGCGGCATGAAGCCCGACGAACGAGGCCTCGACGAGGTGAGGCGCATCGTGGAGGGCTATCCGGGCGAGGTCGGTTTCTACGCGCTGGACCCGAAGAGCGGAGAAGGGTTCGGGGCGCGGGCGGACGAAGTATTCTTCTCGGCCTCGACCATCAAAATCCCGGTGATGGTCGCCGTGTACCGCAAGATCGAAGCCGGAGACCTCGAATACTCCGACACCTTCGAGACCACGGAGGAGGACTGGGCGGCGGGTGCGGGATGGCTGCGGTGGGACACGCCGGGCGCGACCACGACCGTCGAGGACTCGTTGTGGCTGATGATGACCCAGTCCGACAACGTCGCCACAAACTCCCTCGTGCGCCTCGTGGGTGGGCCGGAGTACGTCAACGAGGTGGCCCGAGACCTCGGCGCGAAGGACACCGCGCTCCACTGGAAACTCAGCAGCGAGCGGGCCGCCGTGCCGTCGCTGGACAACCGAACGACACCCCGCGACATGGCGAACATGCTGGAGAGGATACACAACAAAGAAGCCGCCGGAGACTTCTCTTGTGGGG
>JACDDK010000018.1 GCA_013817025.1 Rubrobacter sp. | reverse complement strand
CCTGTGGCGCTACCACAAGAGCGCGCCCGCCCGCGGACGCATCGGCATCTTCAACCGCTCCCACTACGAGGACGTCCTCGTAGTCCGCGTCAAGAACATCGTTCCCGAGGAAGTCTGGCGCGAACGCTACGGCCTCATAAACGACTTCGAAGAAAACCTGATCCGCAACAACATCTCGGTCATAAAGTTCTACCTGCACATCTCTAAAGATGAGCAGAAACGGCGCCTGGAGAGCCGGCTGGCCGACCCGGACAAGCGGTGGAAGTTCTCCACGAACGACATAAAAGAGCGCGCCTTCTGGGACGATTATCAGGAGGCTTTCGAGGACGCCATCAACAACACCTCGACCGAGCACGCTCCCTGGTACGTCGTGCCGGCCAACAAGAAGTGGTACCGCAACCTCGTCGTGGCGCGCACCATCGCCGACGCGCTGGAGGACATGAACCCGCAATACCCCCCGGCGGAGAAAGGGCTGGAGCGTATCTCCATCCCGGATTGACGCGGAGTGTAATACCGTCGAGCCCGAGGAGCGTTGTATGAAATCGGACCCTAAGAAGCTGCGGAGCGCGGCGAACGCTGCCGTGGACGCTCGCGTTCAGAGCGGCATGATCGTGGGTCTCGGGACGGGCTCCACGGCCTCCTGGGCGGTCAGGAGGATCGGGGAGCTGCTCTCCTCGGGCGCGTTGGAGAATGTTCGCGGAATTCCGACCTCGGAGACGACCGCGAGGCTGGCCCAAGAGGTCGGCATCCCGCTTTTGAGCCTGGCCGAAGCCCGGCCGGAGATCACCATAGACGGCGCGGACGAGATAGATCCAAACCTCGCCCTTATAAAAGGCCGCGGCGGCGCTCTCCTGCGGGAGAAAATAGTCGCCGCTGCGAGCGGCACCCTCATAGTGGTAGCCGATGACTCTAAACTGGTAGACGCTCTGGGCCGGGACTTTCTCCCGGTCGAAGTCGAGCCCTTCGGCTGGGAATCGACCCTCGAAGCCCTGGCGTCTTTAGGCTGCGAACCAGAACGCCGGCTCATCGACGGGGATTCAAAGAATCCGTTCCTAACCGACGGCGGCCACTACACGGTGGACTGCACGTTCCCTTCGATAGCAGATCCCGCCGGGCTCGAAGCCGAGATACGCTGCATCCCCGGCGCTCTGGAGTGTGGCCTGTTCGTCGGCCTGGCCCAAACCGCGTTCGTGGCTAGCGATGACGAAACCGTCGTCATGCAAGCTTGAAGCAGCGTGGGCGCGAGGCACAGAGTAGACACTTACACGGGAGGTAAACATGGGGTTCTTCTCCGGTTTGGGGGATAGGGTGGTTGGTGGGCCTTCGATCCTCGCGGCGGACTTCGCGTACCTGGCGGACGACGTGCAAAAGGCCAAAGACGGCGGGGCGGCGTTCGTCCATTTCGACGCGATGGACAACCACTTCGTGCCGAACCTGTCCGTGGGACCCGTGGTGGCGGCCTCGCTCGTCCCGAGCACGGACCTGCCGGTCGACGCCCATTTGATGGTATCCAACCCCGACAACCTGATCCCCATGTTCCTTGACGCGGGGGTGGTGAGCATCTCTGTCCATCCCGAGGTGGTGACGCACCTGCATCGGACCCTGGAGATGATCCGGGCCGGAGGTGCTGAAGCCGGGGTAGCCCTGAACCCGACTACCCCGCCCGAATCCATAGAATGGGCGCTACCATACCTCGACTACATCCTCGTACTCAGCGTCAATCCCGGCTTCGGAGGCCAGACGTTCATCCCGGAGTCTACGGAGAAGATTCGCCGCCTAAAAGAAATGACCGACCTGCCGATAGCCGTCGACGGCGGCATCACGGTCGAAACGGCCCCTCTGGTGGTCGAGGCCGGCGCCCGTGCGCTCGTCGCCGGTTCCGCCGTGTTCAAAGGCGACCCGGTAGTGGAGATGCGCCGCATAGTCGAAGCTGGTCAAGCGGCCCTCGATAGAACTCCCGGAAGCTAGTCGAAGACGGATGAGAACAAATGTTCCACGCCTATAGAAAACTCTGCGCTGTTTCTAGCTGGCCGGTCTTCTCGAAGGCGCAGCGGAGCAGATCCCGGCCTTCCTGGCGTTCTTCGTCCGAGCGGGCTTTGGCTAGCACGGTCTTTATTGATACCTCTATGCCAGCTTCGTCGAAGAAGATATTGGGCATCGCTACTACGACCTCGCGCAGTTGGCGGTAGATGAAGTCCGGCTCTCCGGCGTAGACCCAGCCCTTGCGCGCGAGGACCCACGCCCAGCCCTTCATGCGGATCGTGTTCTCAATGTCTTCATCGTCGAGTCCGAACATCTCGATCCGGAGCCGATGTGGCGTTATCACCTCGGGTTTTATGCGGACGGTGGCTGGCATTCGGTTAGTTTAGCAGCAAGTTTTCAGGCTACAGGTATCAGGTTTGACGGGATCTCGGCCCCGACAGCTTCCCGGACTTTATCCTCGCTGCGAAGCGGTCGCCGCCGAGATGATAGGCGAGGTAGCGCCAATCCGGGGCGTCGAGGACGAGCACGTCGGCCCTGTATCCTGGCGCGAGCCTGCCGACGCCGTTCAGCCCGAGGACGTGGGCGGCGTTGGCGGTGCAGGCCGTGAGCGCCTCGGCGGGAGAGAGCTTGAGGCGGGTGCAGGCGAGGTTCATCACCAGCGGCAGCGACTCGCAGAACGAGCTTCCGGGGTTGAAGTCGGTCGCCAGGGCGACGATTGCGCCTTCATCGGCGAGCAAACGTGCGGGGGGGAGGGGCAGGTCCAAAAACAGCGCGCAGGCCGGGAGCAGGACGGCGGCCACGTCGCTTCGGGCGAGAATTCTCGCGCCTTCATCGCTCGTGTTCTCCAGGTGGTCGATGCTGCAGGCGCCGAGTTCTATTGCCAGCGATATCGCGCCGCGCTCCGAGAATTGATCCCCGTGTATCCGCAAGGTGAGCCCGTAACCCCGGCACGCCTTCAAATACCGCCGCGACTCGGGAGCCTCGAAAGAGCCTCGCTCCAGAAAAACATCCGCCGCCCGAGCAAGAGTCGCGGCCTCCGGCAAAACTTCCTGGATCACGAACTCCGCGTACTCCGCCGCGCTCTCGAACTCCGGCGGCACGGTATGTGCCCCGAGAAACGTGGGATGCACGTCCACCGGGCTCGACGCGCCAGCGTTGCGGATGGCGCGCAAGGACTTAAGCTCCGACGCCAGGTCGAGACCATAGCCGGACTTTGCCTCGGCGGAGGTGGTGCCGTGCGAAAACATCCAGCCCAGGTGTTTCTCGACGGCGGCCGTTAGCTCCGCCTCGGTCCCGGCGCGGGTGGCGGCGACGGTGGAACGTATCCCACCGCCCGAGGTGTGGATCTCCTCGTACCTCGCCCCGCTTGCGCGCAACTCGAAATCTCCGGCCCGGTCCCCGAGGAACGCCGGGTGCGCGTGGCAATCCACCAGCCCCGGTAGCGCCACCTTACCTCGGCCGTCCAAGCTCTCATACTCCGCGCCGCATGGGATGCCGTCCATTACTTCCTTCGGATGGCCGACCGCCACGATCCGGTCGCCGGAGATCGCCACCGAAGCCGGAGAGTGGATATTTAGTTCGCCCAAAGAGCCGCCCCGCAGCGGGCCGTGGCCTTTCGGCGAGACAGCGGCTTCGAGGTCGTGGATCAGGAGCGACACCTTAGCCACAAGGACTTCCGTACACACGCTCTCCAGACACCCACGTTCCAGCCACGACCCCGCTACCCGCACTGAACACCAGCGCCGAAGGCAAACCCTCCGCCGCAACGTCCGCGAGGCTCGGGTGCGTCAGATCCAGTTCGATGAAGTCCGCTGGAGCCCCGGCTTTCAAGCCATCCACTCCCCAGCCAGCGCGCAACAGGTAGGGTGTCGGGGACACTTCTCCCGACGCCACGAGGACGTTGCGACGGCCCGAGAGCCGCCGGGCGTTCGTCTCTATCTCACGCAACTCCTCGAAAGGGTCCACTCGCACATGCGAATCCGATCCAATGGTGAGCCGAACCCCACGCTCCACAATACCCTCAGCCGGTAAGAACCCGTCTCCTAGATTGCCCTCCGTAGTCGGACACGCGCACACGGATGATCCATACTCCGCCAGCAGGTCCAACTCCCGATGGCCCGCGTGAGTAGCGTGGACTACCGTGGTCCGTGAACCGAGGAAACCACTCTCCGCCAGCAACTCGACGGGACGAAGACCGTGCTCTTCCATGCACTCCTCGATCTCACGCGGCTGCTCGTCCGCATGAACGTGCAACGCCAGCCCGGAACGCCCAGCGTACTCCGCCAACCCCTCCAGCCACTCCCGAGTCACCGCCCGAACACTGTGTGCCGCCACTCCAACTTCGATCATCGGACGCTCCGAGGCCCACTCCCGCAGCATGTCCACCCGTGCCAGAAATTCTGATAATTCCCTGTCCAAGAAGCGGGGGATACCGCCGCGAGCGTAAGCTACCGGGAGTAAGAGGAGCCGGATACCGGCGTTCTCCGCAGCCTCCGCCACGGCCTTAGCCAGCGCGTTCGGGTCCTCGTAGGTTGTCCCGTCGGGTTGGTGGTGGACGTAGTGGAACTCTGTAACGCTCGTGTATCCGGCACAGAGCATCTCCCGGTAGCAGCGTTCGCTCGCAGTGCGGACTGAGGCGGGAGAGAGGTTTTCGGCCAGTGCGTACATCCTCTCCCGCCAGGTCCAAAAGTCGTCGAGGGGATGGTTGGGATCCAGCCTCTCCACCATCCCGCGCAGCCCGCGCTGGAAGGCGTGGCTATGGTCGTTGATGAATCCCGGCGCAAGCGCCCGGCCCGTCAACCGCTCACCATCCCCGGCGGGACCGATCTCCACGACAAGCCCATCCTCCACCGTAATCCCAACCCCCGACTGCGCTTCCCGCACGTCGAGCACGAAGTCGGGTACGAGGGTGCGCCTCAAGCTAAAGACCCGCTCTCACCGTGTACGGACACTTGTCCGTTATCGATGTCGGGTGCTTCATGCGTCGAGCATCGGCATCTGGATGCCGAGTCGCCGGGCGGCGACTTGCGCGGCTTCGTAGCCCGCGTCAGCGTGACGGACGACGCCGATGCCTGGGTCGTTGGTGAGGACTCGTTCGAGGCGGGCGGCGGCGTCGGGCGTGCCGTCGGCGAGGACTTGCGCCCCGGCGTGAATGGAGCGCCCGATGCCGACGCCACCACCGTGGTGTACGGCGACCCAGCTCGCGCCTCCGGCGGTTGCCAGCAGGGCGTTTAGGATCGGCCAGTCCGCGATGGCGTCCGAGCCATCCTTCATGGACTCTGTCTCGCGGTACGGGGAGGCGACGCTGCCGGTATCCAGGTGATCCCGACCGATGATGATCGGGGCCGAGATCGTCCCGTCCGCGACCAATTCGTTGAACCTCAAGCCCGCCCTGTGACGCTCGCCTGCCCCGAGCCAGCAGATACGGGCGGGCAACCCCTGAAAGTGAACTTTTTCGCGGGCCTGCTGGATCCACCGCGCCAGCCGCTCGTCTTCGGGAAATAGCTCCAGCATCGCGTCATCCGTGGCGGCGATGTCCGCCGCATCCCCCGAGAGCGCCGCCCACCGGAACGGACCCTTGCCTTCGCAGAACAGCGGCCGGATATACGCCGGGACGAAGCCAGGATAAGCATATGACTTCCCAAATCCGCCGAGCTTGGCTTCCCCGCGCAGGGAGTTACCGTAGTCGAAGACCTCCGCGCCGCGCTCCATGAAGCCGACCATCGCCTTGCAATGCCGGGCCATCGAGGCGCGGGATTCATTGATGTAGCGATCCGGGGCTGACTCTCGCAGCTCCGCCGCCTCGTCGAGGTTGTAGCCGGTTGGGACGTAACCTACGAGCGGGTCGTGGGCGGAGGTCTGGTCTGTGACTACGTTCGGGACGTAGCCGCGCTCCAGGAGCGCCGGGAAGACCTCCGCCGCGTTGCCTAGGATACCGATGGAGACTGCTTCGCCGTTCTGTTTCGCCTCTTCGGCGCGGGCTATGGCTTCATCGAGGTCGTCTATGCGTTTGTCTAAGTACCGGTGCGCGATGCGGCGTTCCATTCGTTTTTCGTCTATCTCGACGCAGAGGGCCACGCCCTCGTTCATGGTGATGGCGAGCGGTTGAGCGCCGCCCATGCCGCCGAGGCCCGCGGTGAGACAGACGCGACCTTTGAGCGTGCCGTCGAAGCGTTTTTCGGCGACGGCGGCGAAGGTCTCGAAGGTTCCCTGGAGAATGCCCTGGGTTCCGATGTAGATCCAAGACCCAGCCGTCATCTGGCCGTACATCGTGAGCCCGGCTTTCTCCAGCTCCCGGAACGTCGCCCAATCCGCCCACTCTGGCACGAGGAGCGAGTTGGCGATCAAGACCCTGGGCGCCCACGTGTGCGTCCTGAACACCGCCACCGGCTTACCGGACTGTACGAGTAGCGTCTCATCGTTCTCTAAATTCTGTAAGGTGCTCACTATAGCCCAGAAGCTCTCCCAGTTTCGGGCGGCCTTGCCGGTGCCGCCATAGACTACGAGGTCTTCTGGGCGCTCGGCGACTTCGGGGTCGAGGTTGTTCATCAGCATTCGCAAGGCCGCCTCCTGGTGCCAACCCTTGCAGGTAAGCTCCGTGCCGCGGGGCGCCCGGATTGTTGGGGCTCTTCTAACGTCCGTCATTGCCGCCTCCTTGCAGACTGTGCATCAACTCGACCAAGACCGCGAGCGCCGCCTCCATGTCCTTCCAATTGGCGGCCTCACCCGGAGCGTGGCTCACGCCGTTCTCCGACGCCACGAACAGCAGCGCCGCCGGAACAGTCCTAGCGATGTGCTGCGCGTCGTGCCCCGCGAAGCTCACGCACCGGCCGCACCGCACCTCTAGCCTCCCGCATGCCGACTCCGCTGCCCGCACCATCGCCTCGTCCATCACGGTAGGCTCCGAAACCGAGAGCGGCACGTCGGCCAACGTCACGCCCCGCGAACCCGCGGCTCTGCGCGCCCCGTGCAGTAGCTCGTCTAGCAGGCGCTTCGCTCCTCCGGGCTCAACGCTTCGGATGTCCACTCCAAGCTCGGCCGCGCCGGGTATGCTGGTGAGGGAGTTTGGGTGTATGAGTAGCGTCCCGACGGTCGCGGTGGTATGTGGCGCGTACTGTTGGCAAAGCTTCTCAGCGAGCAGTACGATCTCGGCGGCGGCGCACAAGGCGTCGCGGCGCTCGGCGGCCGGGGTCTCTCCGGCGTGAGCGACCTCTCCGATAAACCGTAGGCGGTGGCGCACCGGCCCGGCGATGGTCGTGGCGATACCAAGGGATAAACCGTGTTTGCGTAGATCGGCGCGCTGTTCTATGTGGACCTCGACGTGCGCCAGGACCCGCTCCAGCGGCGCGCGCTCCAGCTTTGGTATTCGCTCCAGCGCATTGAGGTACTCGGAGCGGACGCTGAGGGCGCCCCGGCCTTCGGCGTCGCGCATTCGGGCGAGGTCTGTGTCGGAGAGGTTGCCGGTCATCGAACGCGAGCCGAGGGTCCCGGCTCCGAACCGCGCAGCTTCTTCGGCGGCGCACACGAGTATGCCGCGCTGTCCAGCGACTCGCTCGGCTGCCTCCACCGCGATCACCGTACCTAAAGAGCCGTCGAGCCTGCCGCCGTCCGGGACGGTGTCCACGTGAGAGCCGCTGGTGACGAATGGTCCGTCCCCCGGCGGCAAGCACCACAGGTTCCCGAACGGGTCCACGGCGGGTTCGAGGCCTGCCGCCCGCGCCCATCCCGCCACGAGTAACATAGCCTCGGCCTCCGCTTTCGAGAACGCCGGGCGGTTCGCGCCGCCGTTGCAGTCCGGTGCGAGAGCGAACAACTCTTCGATACGGTCCTTAAGTTTGTTTTTGGTGGTGATCATTCAGCGAACCATTCCAGAGTCGCGGCGCGATGCTCGAAGTCTTCGAGGCTGGCCTGCGCCCGAGCCGGAACGGCGTCTGACAGCGCTTCGAGCAGGGCTGTCGAAAGAGCCATCGCGGCGGTTTGAGAATCGAAGACCAGCCGCGATCCAACACCCGCAGGCAGCACGACTTCGCTCTCACGGGAGATAGACCTTGAGTCGCGGTCGGTGACGGTGGCGATCCGCACCCCAAGCTTCCGTGCGTACCGCATCATCTCCACAATCTCTCGCGGATAGCGCGGCATCACGAAGCACAGCGCCCAGGTCCCCCCGGCGCGATGCGCCTGAACCAGACGGTCGGTGCCAGTGCTGCCGCCATCTACGATGAGGCGGACGTCCGGGTGTATCTTCTCGGCGAAATACCCGAAGTAACTCGCCAAAGGGGCGCTAGCTCGAAGGCCGATCACGATCAGCGGTGTGGACGCCGCTAACTCCCGACCGAGATCCCCGATGGATGCCTCATCCCCTAGACGTTCCCGCAACGCCCGAAGGTTGCCGACCTCGTCATCCACCGAAGCCTGAAACTTGTTCCCCTCGGCTTTCGGCGAAGCACCGAGAACCATCCGCCGCAAATCCTTCTGAAACTCCGCATACCCGCCGTACCCGAGCGCTACCGCCAGCCGCGTCACCGTCGGCTGGCTCACCCCAACCCGCGCCGCCAACTCCACGCTCGAAAGAAACGGCGCCTCCCGAAGATGGTCCGCCACGTACCGCGCCACCCGCCGCTGCGTCGGCGAGAGCCTGCGCCGGTCGAAAATGCCCGGCAACCGCTCTACTCGCTCGCCTATCTCCAACCTAGAAATACACCCTTTCCAATACCCCTCGCGATTGCTAAACTACACTGAATAAAATTATACACAAACGCCGGAGAACTCGCAGATTCACGAATATTTAAATTCAATAAGATAGTGAGAAGAGGTGGATGGGGTGGACCCGGTGTCTTTAGGTAGTGGGACGGTGGTTTTGACTGGGGATAATCTTTATATAGAGGAGGTCGTGAGTGTTGCGCGGCGGGGGGCTCGGGTGGCGGTATCCGGATCTGCCCTGGATCGCGTGCGGCGGGCGCGCGAGGTGGTGGAGCGGGTGTTGGATCGTGGTGATCTCGTCTACGGCATGAACACCGGTGTTGGCTCGCTCTCACGCTACCGTATCCCGTTCGAGAATTTGGAGCAGTTCTCCGCGAAGCTCGTCAGTCGGCACACCACGCATCAGGGTGCGGAGGTGGGGGCCAGCATCGTGCGGGCGATGATGGTTACACGGGTCAACGGCATGGCGAAGGGCGGCGTCGGGGTGCGGACGGAACTCGTGGGGGCGTTCGTGGACGCCTTGAACGCCGGGGTGCATCCCGTGGTGAGGCTCGGAGGCTCTGTTGGACAGGCGGATTTGGCGGAGATGGCCGAGATTGGTCAGGTCCTCATCGGCTGCGGAGAGGCCGAATACAATGGCCAACGCATGACCGGCGCGGAAGCCCTGCACGCTGCGGGCCTGCAGCCAATACGCCTCAAGGCCAAGGAAGGGCTCGCCCTCATCAGCGCCAACGGCATCACGATGGGGCATGGTTCGCTCGTGTTGGCCGACGTGGCCGATCTGCTGGACATCTACGACATAACGGCGGCGCTCTCGTTCGAAGCGTTCGGGGGGAACCTCTCGACGGTCCACCCCGAGGCTGCCCGGATGCGGCCGCATCCCGGTCAGGCGCGGGCGGCGGACAGGCTGCGCGAGTTGCTCGCGGATAGTTACCTCTGGCGTCCCGGAGCCGCGCGCAACCTGCAAGATCCGCTCTCGTTCCGGTGCGTGCCGCAGACGCACGGGGCTTGCTATGACGCACATGCGTATGCGCGAGGGACGATGGAAGTCGAGATCAACTCCGCCAGCGACAACCCGCTCGTCTTGATCGAAGACCAATCCATAATCTCCGTCGGCAACTTTGATGTGGTCGCGCTCGCCGTCGCTTTCGATTTGTTGCGCGTCGCCGTCGCGCAGGTCGTGCATCTCGCCAACGAGCGCATCCAGAAGCACCTCTGGTCCCAGTTCAGCGGTCTGCCGACGGGCCTGGCCGCCCGCGACGGCGACGAGGGTTTGCGGCCTCTCGGCTACACCTCAGCGTCGCTCGCCGCCGAGGCGCGGGTGCTCGCAAACCCCGTCTCGCTCGACTACCGGGGTCAGATCGCCGAGGGCGTCGAAGACCACGCGAGCATGGCCCCTCTGGGCGTCCGAAAGACCGAAGAACTGGTCCAGGTGGCCCGCCGCATGGCCGCCCTGGAGCTAACCATAGCCACTCGGGCCGTCGAACTGCGCGGCCGTCCCCGCCTCGGTGCCGGAACTCGCGTCGCGTACGATCTCGTAAGCAAATACGCCACCATAGAGCCTGAGGAACAATGGCCCGACGTGGACGGCCTCACGGCAGCCGTAGCCGACGGAAGGCTAATAGCCCGTGTAGCCGCCGAAATAGGCCCGCTCGAACCAGTTTCAACCCCTGGTGATGCGGTGGGACCCGCCGAAGGGTGAAGAAAGGTTTCAGGCTGCGGGTATCAGGCAACGGTGGACGCAGTTTAGAGGAGGCGAAGTGCGTTACGAGAAGCCAGCATGCAGGTCAGCCAGGTGAAGGTATTCTCAAGGAGAAAGTAGGTCCATAGCGCAACCCGGAACTTCTAAAGAAACCTCTCCAGCCACGACAGTGTCTCCTCGATGCAGTACGCTCCGACGCGGTGGTCTTCGCTGGGCATGTCCACGAAGCGTAGGCGTTCGGGGGCGGCGGAGTAGCGGGGGACCAGAGAGTCGTAGAAGCTGCGGGCGTTAGGGTAGGGCGTAATGTGGTTCTCGGTGCCGTGGATGATCATGAGTGCCGTCGGGAAGCATTGCTCCGCCTCGGGAGTGTAGGCGGCCTCTTGACGGATGGAACTCCCCGGCCCCGACGTGGTCGGCATCAACGCGACGGCGACCTTCGGTGCCGGTGTGTGCTTGTGGCACGCGACGGCTAGAGCCACCGCGCCGCCCATCGACGTTCCCACCATCCCGATGCGTGCGGCGTCTATCTCCTCGCGCTCCGCGAGCCAGTCCAAAACCTCGCTAGACTCACGTACCGTGCCTTTCAGTACGTCCATAAACAGGCTGTCGCGGTCGTGTTCGAGGCGCAGGTCGAAGTCATGGGG
>JACDDK010000163.1 GCA_013817025.1 Rubrobacter sp. | reverse complement strand
ATAACGCCCTCGCCGCGCGCTTCGGCGAGCGCGCCTGCCATCCAGCGTTGGAGTGGTAGTCCGGGTGGCGGCGGGTGGGCGACTACCAGCGGACAGGGGATCCGGGCCGCCAGCTTCGCGCTGCGGATCAACGTCTCCTCGACCCCAAGCCGCCACGCCCCCTGATATATCGGCGGATGCAGAGCGAGTATTGGGAGGCTGTGCCGCTCGGATAGCTCATTCAGATAGTGCGCCTGATGGGTGTCCCAGCGGTCGTCCATCATCACTTCGATACCGTCGAAGCCTACTTCGGACGCCCAGCCGAAAATCCTATTCAGACCGAATGGATGCAGGGAGCCGGTGCTGAATATCACGGGTATTGGCATCAGGCGCTACGCAACTCCAGAAACCGGGTGAGCGTCGAAGGACTGTGATTTTGATAATGATTGTTAGCATAGGCGAAGACCATTTTGCCTTCTTCGAGGAAACCCCCGATCACACCGCTCCACCATTCCAGATCCTCGTCGCGCTCGCGCTTGAGATGCGTGTGGCCTTCGGAGAACTCCCGCCGGTCACCGAGCCAACGCACGTAGGAGAAGTCCGTCGTCGAGGCCTCCATGCGAGGCATTCCGGGATAGTCGATGAGCGTCAGCGCCGCGTCGTGCTCGCGCAACAACTCCGGCAGGTCGGACTTCATCCAACTCCGGTGGCGCACCTCGACCGCGTAGCGATGGTCTTTGGGCAGCGCCGCCAGGAAATGCTCCAGCACGCCCATGCCGTCCACGGTGAACGCCGGTGGCAATTGCACTAGCAGCGGTCCCAGGCGGTCGCCCAAAGAGTCCATCGTCTGAACGAAGGTTCTGGCGAGAGCTTCGCAGTTTACGAGGCTCCGGTCGTGTGTGATCTCCCTCGGAAACTTGGCCGCGAATAGGAAGCCATCCGGCGCGACATCGCGCCACCGCTCGACCGTCGAACGCCTCGGCGTGCCATAGAAGGTAGAGTCGATCTCGACCGTCGCATACTTTTTGACGTACTCCGAGAGCCGCGCCCCAGCCGCTATCCCCACCGGATAAACGCTCCCCTCCCAGTCCTCGTAGGACCAGCCCGACGTACCCAGGTACAAACCGGGCGCTGGCGGCTCGACGCTACCGGGCCCACCCTCGAAGAGCTTCTGTTGCGTCGAGTCATCCGTCATAGCGACGGCGATGCTAACACAACGCACGGGCGCGTTTGTATGAAAGATCTTTCTACGGGACCCGGCGCGATGTATTAGATTGGCGGGATGAAGGTCTTCTACAGCGACCAGTTCGTGCTGCCGCTGCCGGACGGACACCGCTTCCCGATGGTCAAATACTCCATGCTGCGCGAACGAGTCGTCCAGTCCGGCCTCTGCGGCCCCGGCGAGCTTCGCGTCCCGGACGCGGTGACGGACGAGGAGATCCTACGCGCCCACGAAGCAGACTACCTGCACCGCGTCGTCACCGGCACCCTCACTCCAAAAGAAGTCCGGCGCATCGGCTTCCCGTGGACGGAGCGGATGGTCGAGCGGTCCCGCCGAGCTTCAGGTGGCACCGTCGGCGCGTGCCGGGCGGCCCTCGAAGACGGCGTCGCCGCGAACCTCGCCGGCGGCACCCACCACGCCCTGAGCGGCCGGGGCGAGGGCTACTGCGTCTTCAACGACTCAGCCATCGCGGCCCGTGCGGTGCAAGACGCCGGCCTCGTCGAGCGCGTCGTCGTCATCGACACGGACGTACATCAGGGGAACGGCACGGCACGGATACTCGCCGGCGACCCCTCGGTGTTCACGTTTTCCATGCACGGCGAGAAGAACTTCCCGTTCGACAAGGAGAACAGCGACCTCGACATCCCCCTGCCCGACGGCGCGGACGATACGGAGTTTCTGGAGGCTCTGAAACGCGGCCTGGACATAGCCCTCGACCGCTCGAACATCGAACTCGCCATCTACCTCGCCGGAGCCGACCCGTTCGAGGACGACAAACTAGGCCGCCTGAAAGTAACGAAACCCGGCCTCGCCGAACGTGACCGTTTGGTGCTGGACGCTTGCCGGGAGCGGGATATTCCCGTAGCCGTGACGATGGCCGGCGGCTACGCCCGCGAGGTTTCCGATACCGTGGACATCCACTTTCAGAGCATCAGCGCGGCGGCCAAAATGGCGCACGACCAAAGGAGAGAGTTACATGGCGGATAGCCCAACCTACATCATCCTCGGCGCGACCGGCGGCATCGGCTCGGAGCTTTGCCGACGTTTGGCCTCGAACGGCGCGAACCTGGTCCTCGCGGCCCGCAACGAGGAGCGACTAAAGAAGCTCGCGGACGAGCTTGGTGCGGACCACTACGCGCTCGACGCTACCAAGAGCGACGAGGTGGACGCGCTCTTCGCCGACGCCGACGACGAGCACGGGATCATCGCGGGCGCGGCCAACTGCGTCGGCTCGTTTCTCATCAAGCCCGCGCACCTAACCTCGGACGCCGAATTCGCCGACACCATCGCCCAGAACCTGACGACGGCTTTCAACGTCGTAAAGGCCGCGGCGCGCAACATGCCAGACGGCGGCTCGGTGGCGCTGCTCTCGTCGGTGGCCGCCCGCGTGGGGCTCTCCAACCACGAGGCCATCGCCGCCGCGAAGGCCGGGGTGGCGGGGCTCGCGCTCTCGGCGGCGGCGTCCTACGCCGGGCGGGGCCTGCGTTTCAACGTCGTGGCACCCGGCCTCGTACAGACCCCGATGACCGCCAACATCACGCGCAGCTCGACGGCGCGGCAAGCGTCGCTGGACCTGCACCCACTCGGCAGGCTCGGCGAACCAAAAGACATTGCAAGCGCCCTCGCCTTCCTGCTGGACCCATCGAACGATTGGATCTCCGGCCAGACCTTCGGCGTGGATGGCGGCCTCTCGGCTCTGCGTCCCCTCCCCCGCCGAGCCCCCAAAAACTAGGAGCACACGATGACCCAGAACTCCTGCATAATCGTCGGCGCGGGCATCTCCGGCTTGCTGGCGGCCACCGAGTTGCAAGCTGCGGGCTGGACCGTCACCGTTCTGGACAAGGGGCGGGGCGTCGGTGGCCGCATGGCGACCCGCCGCATAGACGGCGCGTCCTTCGACCACGGCGCGCAGTTCTTCACCGTCCGCACCGAGCGTTTCCAGAATCTGGTGGACGGCTGGCTAGCCGCCGGCGCAGCCGCCGAGTGGTCGCGTGGTTTCCCAAATGCCGCAGGCGAGGGCGGCAACGACGGCCACCCCCGCTACCGGGGCTCGAACGGTATGAC
>JACDDK010000017.1 GCA_013817025.1 Rubrobacter sp. | reverse complement strand
GCGTGGGGCTTCGACGGCCTCTATCTCGCGTCCCGTAACCCGGCGGGCGGCTTCGACGACTTCCTTGACGGAGAAGCCCGCGCCGTTGCCGAGGTTGTAGATTCGGTGCTCGCCGGGCTTCGAGGATTCGAGGGCTAGCAGGTGGGCTCGTCCGAGGTCTTCGATGTGGATGTAGTCGCGGACGGCTGTGCCGTCGGGTGTGGCGTAGTCAGTGCCGAATATTTTTATGGCGGTATCGTTGGCGGCGGCTTTTAGGACCAGCGGTATCAGGTGCGTCTCCGGATCATGGTCCTCTCCCAATCCCCCGCTCGCCCCCGCGACGTTGAAGTAGCGCAGGCTCGTGGCGGCGAGCCCGTAGGCGGCGGCATAGGCCGAGATCATACGGTCCACCGCCAACTTCGTCGCGCCATACGGATTTGTCGGCATCGCCAGCTCATTCTCGGTAATGGGGACGACCTCTGGCTCCCCGTACACCGCCGCCGTCGAAGAGAAGACCAGCCGCCCCACCTCCGCCTCGCGCATCGCCTCCAGCAGACCGAGCGTCCCGCACACGTTGTTTCGGTAGTAGAGTTCAGGTTTCTCGACCGACTCCCCGACCAGCGAGAGCGCCGCAAAGTGAAGCACCCCGTCGAAGCCCCCGGAGAGCATCCCGCGCACGAATCTCTCGTCGAGGAGGTTCCCCTTGACCAGCCGCGCTCCCTCTGGCACGGCGTCCTCGTGTCCTTTGGATAGGTCGTCGAGCACGACGGTCTCGTGACCGGCGGCTACGAGTTGGGACGCGACCACGCTTCCGACGTAGCCAGCACCGCCCGTCACCAGCAGCTTCACAGGCCCGTCTTCTCGATGGCCTCGCGCAAGGATTCGGCGGTCTGTTCCAGCAGCACGTCCACATCCTCTCTAATCTTCCGGGCCATTGTTTCGGATGACTTGCGCGTACCACCGAGCGCTGGCCTTCGGGATGCGCTTCCCCGTGCCGTAGTCGACGAAGACGATGCCGAAGCGTTTGGAGTACCCTTCGGCCCACTCGAAGTTATCCAGCAGCGACCACACCATGTACCCACGCAGGTCCACCCCGCGCTCCATCGCAACACGCGCCGCCCGGAAATGGGCGTCGAGGTACGAGACGCGCTCCTCGTCGTCGACACCACCCTCGGGGTCGACGTAGTCGTGGACGGCACGGCCGTTCTCGGTGACGTAGACGGGCATGTCGGCGTACTCCTCTTTTATGCGAACAAGTATCCGCGTGAGCCCCTCGGGATCCACGGGCCAGCCCATCGCGGTCTTCTCGGCGGCGTGCGGGACTATGGTGCGGGCGTTCAAGTCGGAGAAAGGCATCTGCGACGGGCCATCTTCGGGCGCGTCTCGGACGCTGTGGCGGAAGTAGTAGTTGACGCCGAGGAAGTCCACCGGAGCGGAGATAACGCTCAGGTCCCCGTCGTGAACGGGGGGCGTCTCCACGCCGCGTTCGCGGTAGTGGGCGAGTACATCTTCCGGGTACGCGCCCCGGAAGAGGGGATCCAAATAGAGCCGGTTTGCCTGACCGTCTACGCGGCGCGCCAACCGCTGCCCCCGATGGCCCAACTCCCGAAGCCCACCGTCGTTATGTCCAGACCAGTCTTACCGAACTTGACCGTTTGCAAAAGGTTCCTCTCTTTCTAGCGGATCAACGCATCGAATCTATTGTATCGGTAGCGGTTAGAACGGCACCGTGATGAACGGCGACGAGTAATCCGGCGCGTCCGCCAGCACTTCCCCGGCCTCCTCCCGCGAAACGCGGCGGCCTTCAGCTTCGAGCATTAGCGGCATGAGGCCCACATCCCCGACCATCGCAATCCCGGTGATCTCCTGGTAAGAGAGCACGAACGAGACCGCCGCGTCCACGTAGCGTTGCTCGTCGAACGGCTCGTACCACGTGGCGTATCTCTGATCCCCGGTTGAATCGCCCTGCGGCCAGTTGCGCCGCGATATCGTCTTTATGGTCATCAGACCCGCGTCCTGGCGCTGTATTTCCCCGACCAACGCCTCGAAGTCTCTGCGGTAATCTTCGTCTGTCGAGAGTATGTAATTCCAGGGCGTGAGCACCGTCTCGAACGGGTACCGGCGCAACGCTTCGAGGTGTACGGCGGGGGCTTCGTGGCCGTGGCCGGTGATGCCTATCGCGCCGACCAGTCCTTCCTCCTTCGCTTCAATGGCGGCTTCGAGAGCGCCGCCGGTACCCGTGGCGCGGTCGAGGTCTTCGAGGTCGCAGACGGCGTGAAGCTGGATCAGGTCTACCCCGTCCACCTGCAAACGCTCCAGAGAGTTCTCTATCGAGCGCCGGGCGGCGTCTTTCTCGCGGTCGCCGGTCTTGGTGGAGAGAAAGATGCGGTCCCGGATCCCCGGCATCCAGCGCCCGTAGTGCAACTCCGAGTCGCCGTAGTCCGCCGCCGTGTCGAAGTGCGTGACACCCACGTCGAGCGCCTGCTGTATGGCGATGTCCGCCGCATCCTCCGTGATCTCACCGAGCGCCGCCCCGCCAAAAATGAGCACGGAGTTCCCGCGTCCCAGCCGTCCCAACACGCGATGTTCCATTCCTTGTCCTTTCCTGGATTCCCGAGAATATCCTACACCGCCGCAGACTCCACCCGCAGCATCACCACCTCGAACGGCCCGACGACGAGCCGTGATCGGGCGCTCGTGAGCGCGCAAGTCTTATAAGAGTTCTACGTGAACGCGACTCGTAAAATGACCGTCCCGTCCTCCCCGGAGGAAACGGAAGCGCGTCCGGGACTTCTCCCAACTCCCGCTTGTTCGGGTGGACGCACCCCCTCATCCTGGCCGCTACCGTCCGGTGTCGGTTGGTGTCGTTCTCATTCCGGGACGCGCTTATAGTCGAGGCGACGCTGATGGCGAGGGCTGGCCGGTTGTTTGCCGAGTACTTGCAACACGAACAAATCATCGACGGGATGGTGGTCGAGAACCCGTTTCTCCCACGGGTAACCTAGCGGGAGTGGACGCCTCGCCTTTATACTTCTTCCAGGACCCTAGGGAAAGGACCCGACAGCATGAGCGAGAAGGTATACCGCAGCGAGCTTACCCCCGACAGCTTTCTCAGGCGCAGCGCCTGCATGTTCCCCGATAAGACCGCCGTCGTCCACGAGGAGCGCCGCTACACCTACCGCGAACTGGAGGAGCGCGTAAACCGTCTCTCCTCGCGGCTCCGGGACGCGGGGCTTCAGAAGGGCGACCGGGTGGCGTTCTTGTGCTTTAACATCCCCCCAATGCTCGAAGCGCACTTCGCCGTGCCGGCCGCTGGTCTCGTGCTCGTCGCGATCAACACGCGCCTCGGTAAGGACGAAGTCAAGTACATCGTCGAGCACTCGAAGTCCAAGATGGTCTTCGTGGACGCGGAGCTTGAGGAGCTGCTCGCGGACGTGGAAGGCGTCGAGACCATCCGAATCGACGACACGGGTGAGAGCGGTGATCCTTACGAAGATTATCTTGCCGAGGGATCGCCCGAGCCGGTCGACATCGCTCTGGAGGACGAAGAAGAAGTCATCTCCATCAACTACACGTCCGGGACTACGGGACGACCAAAAGGTGTGATGTACACGCATCGCGGGGCGTACCTAAGTGCGCTTGGCAACGTGATCGAGATCGGGATGAACTACGAAACCAAGTACCTGTGGACGCTCCCGATGTTCCACTGCAACGGCTGGACGTATCCGTGGGCGGTGACGGCCATCGCCGGGACGCACGTTTGTCTGCGGAAGGTGGAGGCGCCGCGCATCTGGGAGAAGTTCAAGGGAGAGAAGATAACGCACTACTGCGCCGCCCCGACCGTTCAGATAGGTATTGTAAACGACGACAACGCCCACAAACTCGACACCTCAATCGTCGCCGCGATAGCCGGCGCTCCCCCATCCCCCACCCTGCTCGGCGGTTTGCTGGAGCTAAACATCCAGCCCATGCACATCTACGGTCTGACCGAGACCTACGGCCCGATGACCACGAGCGGCACCCACCCGGAGTGGGAGGACCTCGACCTAGACGAGCGGGCGCGACTCATGGCGCGGCAGGGTCAGGGTTATGTCACGGCGGACCTCGTGCGCGTGGTGGACGAGGACATGAACGACATTGAGCAAGACGCCGATACGATGGGCGAGATCATGATGCACGGCAACATGGTCGCAAAGGGCTACCTCGACAACGAAGAGGAGACGGAGGAGGCGTTCGCGGGCGGCTGGTATCACTCGGGCGACATGGCCGTGTGGCACCCGGACGGGTACGTCGAGATCCGGGACCGCAGTAAGGACGTAATTATCTCCGGCGGCGAGAACATCTCGACCATCGAGGTGGAGCAGGCCGTCGAACGTCATCCCGCCGTCATGGAAGCCGCCGTCATCGCCATTCCCGACGAGAAATGGGGCGAGCGCCCGAAGGCGTTCGTCACCCTGAAGAAAGACAACGAGGCGACGGAACAGGAGATCATGGACTTCTGCAAGGAGCACATCGCCCGCTTCAAAGCCCCCGCCGCCGTCGAGTTCGGTGAGCTACCGAAGACTTCCACCGGCAAGGTCCAGAAGTTCGTCCTGCGCGACAAGGAGTGGGAAGGCCAGAACAAGAAAGTAAACTAGAGTCCTCATGCCGAAGCTCCACATCCTGAAAGTATTCGTCGGCGACACCGAAGGCGGCGGCAACCCGCTCGGCGTTTTCCTCGACGGGCGTGAGATACCGGAAGAAGATCGCCAGAGCGTAGCCGCAGACCTCGGTTTCTCCGAAACAGTCTTCGTGGACGACGCCGAACGCGGCGAAGTCCGCATCTTCACGCCCGGCACCGAGCTCCCCTTCGCGGGCCATCCCCTGGTCGGCACCGCTTGGCTGCTAAAAAGGGAAAGCTACGCGGTGCCGACGCTCCGGCCACCGGCGGGCGAAGTCTCCGTCCGGGAGAGTGGAGGCCTTACGTTTATCACGGGTAGGCCGGAGTGGGCACCGGCGTTTGATCACATCCAGCTAGACTCCCCCGCCGACGTGGACGCGCTCTCGGGACCGCCCGGCGGCCACGATCTCGCGGGAGTTTGGACCTGGATCGACGAAGAGGCCGGGGACGTGCGAGTGCGGGTGTTCGCACCGCGCCTCGGCGTCGAGGAGGACGAGGCGACGGGCGCTCACGCGGTGCGGCTGGCGGCCTTACTGCGACGCAGGATCACGATCCATCAAGGCGAGGGCTCCATCATACTTGCCGAGCCGCAAGCCGATGGAAGCGTCGAGATCGGCGGGCGCGTGGATCTCGTCGAGACCAGAGACTACTAACTAGAGGAGGAACGCGATGATCGAAGCGGAGAAGTCCTACGAGCACATCATCCACGAAAGGGACGGCGCGGTCGCTTACGTGACCATGAACCGCCCGAAGAAGCGCAACGCCTTGTCTCTGGCACACATGCAAGAGTTGATCGCGTGCTTCGAGGCTATCGGCGAAGACAAGGAAACTTCAATCGTCATCCTGCGCGGTGAGGGACCAGCGTTCTGCGCGGGCCACGATTTGTCCGAAATGGTCGGGCGCGACCCGGAGTTCTACCGCCATCTCTTCGACGTGTGCTGCGATCTCATGCGCGCCATCCAGGCCATTCCGCAGCCCGTCATAGCCCAGGTTCACGCCACCGCGACCGCCGCCGGTTGCCAACTAGCCGCCACCTGTGACCTCGTGGTAGCCGCCGAGGAAGCCAAATTCGCCACCCCCGGTGTCCGAATAGGACTGTTCTGCTCCACCCCGATGGTCGCCCTAAGCCGCGCCGTCGGCCAGAAAAAGTCGATGGAGATGCTCTTGACCGGCGAGTTCATCTCCGCCGAAGACGCATTGGCTGCGGGGCTCGTAAACAAAGTCGTCCCGGCGGAAGAGTTGGAGTCGGTCACGCGGGCGCTCGCGGACAAGATAGCCGAAGCCAGCCCGCTCGTCGTCGGCGTCGGCAAAGGGGCGTTCTACCGGCAGCTAGAGATGCCGACCGAGCAAGCCTACGCCTACACCAAAGAAGTCATGTCCTTCAACGCCACCTTCGCCGACGCGCAGGAAGGCATGTGCGCGTTCCTGGAGAAACGTCCGCCGGAGTGGCGGGGCAGATAACTACAATGTTACTCGCCGACTACGCCTCAACGATGCGGTTGACAGCGTCCAGATTGGAACTGGCTCGACATTAGGGTAGTGTTCACTTATATGAGAGACAAACTTTGTTGAAGAATCGAGCATCAGGCCTTACTCCGGCCTATGAAACGCACAGAGGTCAAGCCTATCTTGGAGATTCGCTTGACGTTATGCGGCGTCTGGAAGACGCTTCCGTGAACTTAGCGATGACCTCGCCGCCCTTCGCGTTGACCTTCAAGAAAGAGTACGGCAACAAGTCTCAGGCTGACTATGTTGAATGGTTTATCGAGTACGCCAGAGAATTGTATCGGCTGCTGCCCGATGATGGGAGCTTTGTGCTGGACTTGGGTGGAGCCTGGAACAAAGGTACGCCTACGCGCTCTCTATACCACTACAAATTAGCCATAGCTCTTTGCGAGGAGATCGGGTTTCATCTGGCGCAGGATTTTTTCTGGTTTCGTCCTGCGGCGTTGCCGGTACCGGCGGAATGGGTCACGGTACGCAGAATTAGGGTGAAGGACGCCGTCAACTACGTCTTTTGGTTCAGTAAAACCCCGTGGCCCAAAGCCTCTAACCGCAACGTTCTAACTCCGTACAGCGACGACATGAACCGCTTGATCGAGAAAGGTTATCGGGCGAAAAGTCGTCCCTCGGGACACAACATTACAACCAAATTCCAGCGGGACAACGGCGGGGCGATCCCACCCAACTTGCTACAGATGGGCAACAACGACGCTAATGGTTCGTATATGGCTACCTGTAAACGGGAAGGTGTAAAACCCCACCCCGCCCGCTTCCCGGAAGGTCTACCCGCATTCTTCATCAATCTCTGCACGGATGATGGTGATGTGGTCCTCGATCCGTTCGCTGGGTCCAACATGACAGGCTACGCCGCCGAGAAGGCCGGACGGTGTTGGATCTCCATCGAGTTGAACGAGGAATACGTGGATACTTCTCGATTTCGGTTTACACAACCTATGTTGTTCGAGGAATCATCCGCGCAGACCTATGGGAGCCCCGAATAGATTTTAGGGATCCCGTTTCTCGATAGAGCCAATCACCTCGCCGAGAGATAACCCCATCGCGTCCACCATACGCTTTGCCGAATCAAGCGTGGGCCGTCTAACGCCGCGCTCCACCATGCTGATAAAAGTTCGATCAAGCCCCGCCATCTCGGCCAAAGCTTCTTGAGACAACCTACGCTCCAGCCTCAGTCGGCGGACCTCTTTCCCAAACTGAGAAGAGATCGTATCAGCCATTCAACTCGCGGAGTATGAAAGCCAGATCCGAGGACCAATATCCACCGTAACTTGCCGAACTATCCACGAAAACGCGATTCAGGAACCTGTCGTCGTGCGGAGCCGCTCTACGGTCGAGGACAGCGGTTCGGATGAAACGGAACTCCCACTTGCCACTACGGTTGAAGGTGCAGGCCGCGAGCAACTCGAACTCGCTCTCGTGGTAGTAACGCAAGTGCGGAGCTTCTTTGGGTGCGCGAGTTCTCTGGAAATCCACTGTCATGGGGCCGCCGATTCGTTTCTCCTTCTCGACATTTTTGCACTCCAACAAATAGCTCCGGCCTTCGAATACGATCCTGAAATCCGGCTGGCCGTCCTTATCGATCTGCTCGATATCTTCCAGAACACCGCAATCGTGGAGATTCTCCAGATACTTTCGCAGGTGTTCCTGGGCCACGGCCCCCTTTACCGCGATATGCAAACGATTATTGGACAAAACCATATCCAATATCTCGACAGCGTTCATCTGAAATCGCTCTTCTAGCTGATGCAACTTTCGCTTTTCTTCCACGCGATCACGCCCCTGCCGCCGTCATGATAGAAGCCAGCGTACTCGCGTCACGCAATAGCTACTACGGACTATGGTCTACATATGGGAACGCAAATAGAATATCGGCGGTCTCAGCGAAGCAGCTAAATCATGCTAACCTGAAGATATGATCACTGACACCGTCGCGCGGCCTCGGGAGAGACAAGAGAACGAGACTACTACGCTGCCGCCGTACAACGTGGTGCTGCTCGACGACGACGACCACAGCTACGAGTACGTTATCCTGATGCTAAAGAAGATCTTCGGTCATTCGCTCCAAAAAGCCTACGAGATGGCGGCGAAGGTGGATGCTGCGGGCCGGGTCATCGTAATGACCACGAACCTGGAGCTTGCGGAGTTGAAGCGGGACCAGATTCAAGCTTTCGGACCCGACCCGCTCATCCCCCGCTGCAAAGGCTCCATGTCCGCGACGGTGGAACCCGCGTCCGGTCCCTAGCTCTCCGAAGGGGCCAGCCGCAGGATGCGGTCGTCGTCCTCCCCCGGTGTGCCACGCCCATCGCGGTTGTTGGTGAATACCCACAACGAGCCATCCGGTGCCTGAACGGTATTCCTGAGCCGCCCGTACTCGCCGTCCAGCAGGGCTTCCTTCCCGGTCACGTTGCCGTCCGAGTCGAGGTCGAGGCGCCACAGACGCGCACCCCGCAGCGCTGCCATGAAGAAGTCCCCGTCCCACTGCGGTATGGCGCTGTCTTTGGGGATGGCCGCGCCACTCGGCGACGCCTCGGAAGTGGCGAAGGTTTGGACGGGGTCGATGTACTCCGGCTCCCCGCCCGCGCCCTCGACTTCGGGCCAGCCGTAGTTGCCGCCGGCCTCGATCCTGTTCACCTCGTCGTACTGGTTTTCGCCGAACTCGCTGACGAACAATTGCCCGCTCTCGTCCCACGCGAGCCCCTGCACGTTGCGATGGCCGTAGGAGTAGACGGGGTTCTCCGGGAACGGGTTATCTTCCGGTATGCCGCCGTCCGGCGCGAGGCGCAATACTTTGCCCGAGAGGGAACCTTTGTCCTGGGCGGTTGCGGCGTCTCCGGCGTCGCCGGTCGTGACGTAGAGCATACCGTCCGGGCCGAAGGCGAGACCACCGCCGTCATGGTACGTGTTTACGGGGATGCCAGTCAGGATGGGCTCGGGGGCTTCGCCGAGCTTGAAACGCCCCACGCGGTTGTCCTCGCCGGTCGTGTAGTACGCGTAGACGAACTCGTCCCGCTCGTAGTCCGGGGAGAGCGCGACGCCCAGCAAACCACCTTCGCCGCTACCGCCCTCGGGGATGCGCTGGACTTCCTCGGTCTGTCCATCGGGCGTCACGCGCAACAGACGCCCCGTGTCCCGCTCCGTTACGAGCGCGTCGCCATCGGGCAAGAAAGTGGCCCCCCACGGCGCTTCGAGCCCCGTGGTCAGCACCTCGACCTCGATGCGCCCGGCCGCTTCGGCACCCGAGCTATCCGCCGACGTGTCCACGGCGCGTTTGTTCTCGCCGTCGTCAGAGGCGGCTCCGTTCAAGGTGCCGCACGCGCCCACGAGCAGCGCCAGGGCGGTCACCACCGCCAGCGGCGGGAACTTTCCAATGAGTCGAAGGTTTCTCATGCGGCTCCTTGTAATGGGTCATCGCCCGGATTGTATTGCACCGTCGAGAAGATCAGCCGTTTAGCGTGGCGACTTCTTCGTCGGTCAGGCGCAGGGCCGGGACGAGTAAAGTCGCCCTTCGTGGCGATGGTCAGGTTTTCGGGGTAGGGATGCACGGCGTTTGAGATCTGGTGCTCGTTTACTTCGGGGCCGTTGGCGTCGGAGGTGTCGATCAGGTCGATGCCAATCTCGACCACACGGCGCAGTACGGCCTCGGCGCCCTGCGGGTCGTCGGGTTCGCCCCACACGCCCTTGCCGCACAGGCGCATCGCGCCGTAGCCCAACCGCTTCACGGTAAAATCGCCGCCGAGGTCCAGCGTTCCAACCGCGCCGTTGGTGTTATCGGTCATTGGATCCCCCTCTTGTTGATGTTCGAGGGACAGGTTACCGCGACCGCCGCGATAGAGATGTGAACATGCTCTAGAATCGTCTGCGCAAACCCTGGCGTCAGGAGAAGAAGTCAGCGCGAAAGTCGATACACCGGCGGACCACAACGGCCTGAAATCGCGTCTGGATGTTCGGCGACCGTTTTTGGGAGTGGCGTTCCTGGCCGGGTACGTGTGGCATACGTTCGATGCGGGGTCTTTTGGGACAGCGCTGTTCCTGGGGACGGGTGCGGTGTTGTTCGCCATGTCGGTGCCGTGGTCGACGGCCTTTCACAAGGTGTTCGCGGCGGTGGCGTTCGCGGCTTTGGCGGTGGCGGTCGTTTCGGGCAAGTTCGATCTCACGGACTTCCTGGAAGGAATGCCGACTTACTTCGGGATCGTGGCGGTATTGTTGGTGTTGAGCGCGGCGGGTTATCCCATTCGGGCGGCGCGGTACGAAGCGCAGATACGGGCTCTAATGGCCGCGCTTACCCGGCGCGGCGTTGGCGTGAAGGCGACGTCGGGCGTTCTCGGGCATGTACTGGGGGCGGTGCTCGACGTCGGATCGTTCGTGCTGGTCGATGTGATCACAGCCCGCGCCGCCCCGAAGGAACGCCTCGAAGCCCTGAAATGGGCCGGACGCGCCTTCTCGTTCGCTCCACTGTGGACGAACCTCAACCTGCTAACCGCGACCACCGTCACCCTGACCGGCGTCTCCTATCCCGGCCTTCTAACCGTAACACTCCCGTTCGTCTTCCTCGGCCTCGGCGCTACGCTCTTCGCGGCCCAACGAGCGGGCGGCGAGGTGGAGAACACATCGAACACACCGCTCGACCGGGGCGCGGCGGCGGTATTGTTGTATCCGGTGCTGCTGGTCGCTACCGTCGCGCTCGTCAACGTGCTACTTCCCACGCTCTCCTTGACGGCGACCATCGCCGTCACGGTGGCGGTCGTGGTAATCCTCATCGCCCTGCTCGCGACCGTTCTAACCCGTAGACAATCCCCGCTCACGCGGCTGGTGGCGGAGACTCGCGGCGCTCTAACGGCCTCGCATTCGGAGTTCGCGTTGTTCGGGGCCGCCGGGGTGTTGG
>JACDDK010000162.1 GCA_013817025.1 Rubrobacter sp. | reverse complement strand
GAGAAAGAATTGCCGCTCGAACAGGCCGCACCCGGTTTTCTCGGACACGAAACAGCTTTCGCGGCGTTGCACACGGAGTTGGTGCTGAGCGGTGAGCTTTCGCTGTCGCGCTTGGTCGAGACGATGTCGTGCGCTCCGGGGCGTTGGGTCGGTGAGGGTGGGAGCCTAGCGGTCGGTGCTCCCGCGGACGTGACGCTCGTCGATTTGAGCGAGGAGTGGACGGTCGAGCGCACGACGATGGTCAGCCGGTCGTATAATTCGCCGTTCCTCGGGCGGCGTTTTACGGGCAAGGTCGTTGGGACGTTCGTCGGAGGAGAAAACATACACGATGGGATCGGAGCGGGATTTGGATCACGGGCTTAGACAGGGCCGCGAGAGGGCGACGATCGTCCTCGAAGACGGCGCGACCTTCCACGGCTGGACGTTCGCCGGAGCGGGTGAGGTCGCGGGAGAAGTCGTCTTCACGACCAGCATGGTCGGCTACCAGGAGACTTTGACGGACCCGTCCTACCGGGGGCAGATCCTGCTGTTCACCTACCCCCTCATAGGCAACTACGGCATCATCCCCGGCGACGACGAATCACTCGGCATCCAGGCCGCCGCAGTCCTGGTGCGCGAATACACCCCGCACCACAGCAACTGGGCCAGCGAACGCTCCCTGGCCTCGCTCCTCGAAGAGAACAACACCCTCGGCGTCGAAGGTCTCGACACCCGAGCCCTGACCCGCCACCTGCGCGACCGGGGCTCCATGCGCGGCGTAATCTCCACCGTGGAGACCGACCCCGAGACCCTGAAACGGAAAGCGACCGCCCACCCCTCGATGGTCGGCCTCGACCTCGCATCGACCAGCTCCCAACTCACCGAACCCACGTTGCTTCCAGCCTTCGGCGACGAGATCTGCCGCGTCGCGGCGCTGGACTACGGCGTAAAAAGCAGCATCTACCGCGAGCTTCGCAGCCGGGGCGCGTCGGTGCTGGCGATGCCGGGCTCGACGAGAGCCGAGGAAATTCTGGCCCAGTCGCCAGATGGACTGTTTCTGTCCAACGGTCCCGGCGATCCGGCTGCGCTGGAAGAGGCGGTCGGGACATTGCGCGGGGTTCTCGGTGAGGTGCCGACGTTTGGTATTTGTCTCGGGCATCAGCTACTTGGGTTGGCGCTCGGGTGCGAGACGTACAAGATGCCGTTTGGTCATCACGGGGCCAACCATCCGGTGCGTAACATAGAGACGGGGAGGATCGAGATCACCAGCCAGAACCACGGCTTCGCGGTGAAGGAGGAACATCTGCCCGAAGGCGTCCAGATGACGCACCGCAATCTCTACGACGGTACGGTCGAGGGCTTGTACAGCGAGAAGGACCGTGCCTGGAGCGTGCAGTATCACCCGGAATCCAGCCCCGGCCCCCGCGATTCGGGCTACCTTTTCGATGAGTTCGTGGACGCCGTCTCGAACAAGGCGGCGGTCTAAAAGTGCCGCGCCGCGACGACATCTCCACCATTCTAATAATCGGTTCCGGTCCCATCGTGATCGGGCAGGCCGCCGAGTTCGACTACTCCGGCACTCAAGCCTGCCGCGCCCTGCGCGAGGAGGGCTACCGGGTCGTCCTCGTCAACTCCAACCCCGCCACCATCATGACCGATCCCGAGGTCGCCGACGCCACCTACGTGGAACCCTTGACCGTGGAGACCGTCGGCGAGATTATCCGCCGCGAGCGCCCCGACGCCTTGCTTCCCACCCTCGGCGGACAGACCGCCCTGAACCTCGCCATCGAACTGCACGAGGCTGGCATCCTAGATGAACACGACGTGGAGCTTCTCGGAGCGTCCGTCGAGTCCATTCGCAAGGCCGAGGACCGGCAGCTATTCACCGACGCCATGAACCGTATCGGGATGAAGATCCCCGAGAGCCGCACCGTTCAGCACCTCGCCGAAGCCGGGGAGCTCGCCGACCGCATCGGCTACCCGCTCATCATCCGCCCGAGTTTCACCCTGGGCGGCAAGGGGGGCTCCGTCGCCGAAGACCCCGAGGGCCTGCGCCGCGCCGTCGCCGAGGGCCTTGACGCAAGCCCCGTCGGTAGCATTCTCGTCGAGAAAAGCGTCGCTGGTTGGAAGGAATTCGAGCTAGAAGTCATGCGCGATCTCTCCGACAACGTGGTCGTCGTCTGCTCCATCGAGAACGTGGACCCGATGGGCGTCCACACCGGCGACTCCATCACCGTCGCTCCGGCCCAGACCCTCTCCGACCGCCAGTATCAGACGCTCCGCAGCGCGTCTTTACGGATAATACGGGAGATCGGGGTTCAGACGGGGGGCTCGAACATTCAGTTTGCGGTGGATCCCAATAGTGACGATTTCTACGTGATCGAGATGAACCCTCGGGTTAGCCGGTCGAGTGCTTTGGCGAGCAAGGCGACGGGGTTTCCGATAGCCAAGATCGCCGCGAAGCTCGCCGTCGGGTATTCGCTCGATGAGATCCCAAACGACATCACCCGCGCCACACCCGCGTCCTTCGAACCCGCGCTGGACTACGTCGTAACCAAGATCCCACGCTTCGCCTTCGAGAAGTTCCCCGCCGCGACCCCGCGCCTGACCACCCGGATGCACTCCGTCGGCGAGGTGATGGCGATTGGCCGCACCTTCACCGAGAGCCTGCTGAAAGCCATATCCTCCCTGGAGCTCGACGCGGCGGACATACTCCCGATCCTGGACGAACCAAACCCGTACCGCATCTTCGCGGTCTTCGACGCCCTGCGGGCGGGGATGGACGTGCCGGAGATCTTCGCCCGCACCCAGATAGACCCGTTCTTTGTCGCCTCGATGGCGCGCATCGTCGCCGCCGAGGGCGCGCTCTCGGCTGAGTTCGACCGCGAGGAGTTGAACGAGGCTAAGAAGATGGGGCTCTCCGACGAGGCTATCGGTAGTGCTACGGGCCGCTCGACCGAGGTGATCCGGGGCGTACGTCAGGCCCTGAACATTCGCCCGACCTATAAATCCGTGGATACCTGTGCCGGAGAGTTCCCCGCTCAGACCCCCTATTACTACTCGACCTACGAGACCGAGGACGAAGTGGAGCGCGGCGAGAACGCCTCCGTGGTGGTCCTCGGCAGCGGCCCCAATCGCATCGGTCAGGGCATCGAGTTCGACTACGCCTGCGTCCACGCGAGCTACGCGCTCATCGAGGCCGGCTACGACGCCGTGATGGTCAACTCGAACCCCGAGACCGTCTCCACCGACTACGACACCTCCACACGCCTGTACTTCGAGCCGCTCTCCGCCGAACACGTCCTGGAAGTCATCCGACG
>JACDDK010000016.1 GCA_013817025.1 Rubrobacter sp. | reverse complement strand
GACGACTTCGAGCCCGTGACCGACGATAGAAAGCGCGGCATCCGGCTGTTTTTCTGGGCCGAGGACGACCGGCACATCGTCTACCTGCAAGACGCGGACGGCGACGAAAACTGGCGCATCCACGCCGTCGACCCATCCACGAAAGCCGACCGAGATCTCACGCCCTTCGACGACGTGCAGGCCCAAATTCTAGACAAAAGCCAACACTTCCCGGATACGCTGCTGGTCGCACTCAACAAAGAAAGCCCCGAGCTACACGATGTCTACCGCCTGACCCTCTCGACGGGCGACCTGGAGTTGATCGCCAAGAACCCCGGCAACGTCGTCGGCTGGGTCCCGGACGCGGACTTCGAGATACGAGCCGCGATGGCCGCCACCCCCGACGGCGGCTTCGACCTGCTCGTGCGCGAGGACGACGACGCGGATTGGAGCAAGCTGCTCGGCTGGGACAAGGAAGACGCCCTCTCCAGCGCTCCGCTGAGCTTCACCAGAAGCGGCGACGAGATGTACCTGCTCGACTCCCGAGGGACGAACGCCGCCCGTCTCGTACTCCTGAATCTGGCGAGCGGTGACATGGCGCCGTTGGTCGAGGACCCGCGCTACGACGTTGGACAGGTCTTGATCCACCCGGACACCCACGAGGCGCAGGCCACCGCCGTCGAGCGCGCTCGTACCGAGTGGACCGTTCTGGACGACACTATCCGCGAGGACTTCGATCACATAAAGACCCTGAACCGGGGAGACTTCGCCGTCACCAGCCGCGACCGGGCCGACGACGACTGGCTCGTCGCCTTCACCACCGACGATGGCGGCGCATCATACTACGCCTACGACCGCAAAGGAAAAACCGGCGAACACCTCTTCGACGCCCGCCCGGACCTCGCCGGTTACACCCTCGCCCGCATGGAGCCGATAACCTTCACCGCCCGCGACGGCCTCACGGTCGAGGGCTACCTCACGCTGCCGCCGGGCGTCGAGCCCGAAAACCTGCCGCTGGTGCTCAACGTGCATGGCGGTCCGTGGGCGCGGGACGGCTGGGGCTACGACCCCGAAGCGCAGTGGTTCGCCAACCGGGGGTATGCCTGTCTTCAGGTCAACTACCGGGGCTCCACCGGATACGGCAAGGACTTCATCAACGCCGGGGATCGGGAATGGGCCGGCAAGATGCACGACGACCTCGTTGACGCGGTGGCCTGGGCGGTCGAGGAAGGCGTGGCGAACCCGGAGCGGGTCGCCATTCACGGCGGTTCGTATGGTGGGTATGCGGCGCTCGTTGGGGCGACGTTCACGCCGGACCTCTTCCGGTGCGCGGTGGATATAGTGGGGCCATCGAGCCTCATCACGCTCATACAGAGCATTCCGCCGTACTGGAGGCCCATGATCTCGACCTTCCACGAGCGCGTCGGAAACCCGGATACGGAAGAGGATTTCCTAAAATCCCGCTCCCCGCTCTTCTTCGTGGACCGCATAAAAATCCCCATGCTTATAGCGCAAGGCGCGAACGACCCCCGCGTCAAGCAGGCCGAAGCCGAGCAGATAGTCGCGGCCATGAAGGAGAAAGGCATCGACCACGAGTACCTGCTCTTCGAGGACGAGGGCCACGGCTTCGCCCGTCCCGAAAACCGCCTGAAATTCTACGCCGCCGCCGAGAAGTTCCTCGCCAAGCACCTCGGTGGCCGCTACGAAGAGGGTGCCTGATCCTCTGAAGCAGCTTGTGGAAAGCCCGAACTCTTCGCAAGCCGCGCTTTCAGCTATGGGCCATGAGCAGTCGGCTGTCGACCGGGAAAAGTCGAGACGTTTCACGGAGCTAACTATCGTCGCACGCCGGACTTTTTACTCCTCCGGTTCGTGGGGCTCGAATGTGGCGGTGAGGCTTGCCACCCACGCCTCGTCCACGCCCATCCTGTCCGCTATTTGCCCGTTGGAGAGCCCCGAGCGTCGTAAACGTTCGACCTCTTCGGCTAGACAGACCTCACCGTAATCCTCCATCCCAACCTCTCCGGAGTGTGAATCGCCCGTCCACCATACCAAACCGGTGGCTCCTCGAACACGACGAAGGTCGGGGCGCACCAGACCCGACGAACGTTATCCCGACCGGGGAAGTTCCAGACGCATTCCGGGGTAGATGGTGGCGTCCGGTATATCGTTCGCCTCGCGAATCTCCTCGACCCTCGGCCTCGGGTCCTCCCACGGCGAAGTGTTTTCGAGGGCGATGTCCCACAGCGTATCGCCGGGCGCGACCGTGTACCGAAGGGGTTCCGGATCGGCCCCGGCCCCACCGCCCGTGTGTAGCGCCAGCGCCACCACAGCCACGATAAACAACGCACCAACCCTGCGCCGCTGATATGTTCTCCGAGCTGATTTCATAGGGGAAATGTACGGTACGAACTCGTATTTCCCAACGGTATTTTCGAGGCCGGAGGAGACTGTTCGTTGCGCCCGCATGGTCTAGAATCCAGACTATGCGCTTCACTAAAATGCACGGTTGCGGCAACGACTTCATCATCTTCGATCCCGGCGAGGTCGAGGGTGCGGACCTGCCGGATCTCGCCCGACAAATTTGCGACCGGCACTTCGGCGTTGGGGCGGACGGGATACTGATTCCGGCTCCCTCGGAAGTCGCGGACTTGGAGATGATCTACCTGAACTCCGACGGCTCTACCTCGGAGATGTGCGGCAACGGCCTGCGCTGCCTCGCCCGCTACGTCCGGGACTTCGAAATCATCGAGGGTGATACCCTCACCATCGCCACGGGTGCGGGCGTGAAGAAAGTACTGCTCTTCGACGATGGTTCCTCGCGGGTGGACATGGGCGCGCCCGCCTTCGAGCCGGAAGTGGCGGTCGAGGGCTATGATCTCCTGCGCGTTTCGATGGGCAACCCGCACGCGGTCGCGTTTCTGGGGAGTGAAGCGGCGGTGGACGGTCTGGATCTCGCTTCCATAGGTCCCCGCGTCGAACACGACACGCTATTCCCTGACAAAACCAATGTGGAATTCGCGTTCGCACGACCGACGGATGGCCCACTGGGCGAGGTGCGGATGAGGATCTGGGAGCGCGGTGCGGGCGAAACGCTGGCCTCGGGCTCCGGCTCCTGCGCCGTGGCGGTGGCCGCTATACACCTCGGCCTCTCCGAAAGCCCGGTGCGAGTCGTCCTTGATGGCGGTGTCGTCGAGATCCACTGGTCCGGCGAAAGCGAGCCTGTCTACATGACCGGACCAGCCGAGTACGTCTGCGAGGGAGAGCTAATCTCGCAAGGACAGGCTTCCGAACACTAAAGTGGTTTCAGCTCTGGAAGTCTATCGCCCGGCGTTGCGTCCTTCGGCCATCTCCGCTTGAAGCTCGTCGACGAATTGGCGGGCGGTGCGACCGGAGCGTCCAGCGTGCCAGCGGTCCCAGAGCCGGGCTTGCTCCTCGACTTCGTCGGTCGCGAGTTTTATGCCCCGCTGACTGGCGAGCCCGGAGACTATCTGCAAGTATCGGCTCTGATCCGGTGCCGGAAAAGTCACCCGCAGACCGAAGCGAGCGCCCAAAGAAAGCTTCTCCTGCATGGTGTCGCGGGCGTGGACGTCGTCGCCGTCACGCTCGGAGAAACCCTCCCGCACGATGTTGCGTCGGTTGGACGTGGCGTAGAGCCGGACGTTGGCGGGCGGCTCCTCGACGCTCCCTTCGAGAAAGGCTTTCAGGCGCTTGTATTCTACTTCGTGCTCCTCGAATGAAAGGTCGTCAACGAACAGGATAAAGCGCGGCCCGCGCCTCTCCAACGTCCGCAACACCTCCGGCAATTCGCCGAGGTCCTGTTTATCTAGCTCCACGATCCTGAGTCCCCGGTCGGAGTACTCGTTGAGAAGCGCCTTGACGGTCGAGGACTTGCCGGTGCCGGGCGGACCATATAGCAGCGCGTGGTGCGCCGGAAGCCCAGCCAGAAAACGTTGGGTGTTGGCTACCAGCGGCGCGCGTTCACGCTCATAACCGACTAGCTCGGACAAGTAGATCGGGTCTGGACGTGGTACGGGTACGAACCCCCCGTTCCTCCAGCGAAACGCCGCGTGCCGCCCGAACGAACCCGCCCCATGCCCGGCGAAGTGCTCCGCCAGACCCTCCACGCAATCGCCCCAGTCCACGGCCTCGGCGAGCATCCGGGTAGCGCCCCGGCGCGGTGAGACGCCCGGCCGCGGCTCGAAGCGCGGCGCGACCCAGAAACCTTCGAAGTCCGGCGCGGCGGCCTCGACCATCCGAAGGAGCGTATCCGATTCGAGATCAAAGATAGTCTGCAAAAACCGCAACTCCCGCCGGGTCTGCTCCACGAGCGCGGGCGTTAAAGCTCTCTTCTCGGCGCTCAGGGAGAACGGGTTCTCGTCCTCCAACACACCACGCACGAGATACGAGCGCCAGGCGTCCGGCAGCAGGAGTTCCGGCGCATCCGCAAGCTCCCGCCACAGACTCCCATAGCCTTCCGCTACGGCGTCCGCGTCTGGCTCCTCCTTTGCCAGCAGCCCGAGCACCGCGAGCATCGTCCGCACCCCCGGCGTCTCCAATACTCCGTGAAAAACGGCGAGCCCTCGCGCCCGCGAGAGCCAGAATTTTATGTCGGTACGCTCCATAACACGGGGAACTCTACAGCAATCACCAACAGGCGTTCAGTAGACGCTACGTGTAGATGTCGCGGCGGCGGAAGGCGCGCATCGAGTAGAACCCAGACGAGGGTTACGGCGGTTGCGTCGCCAAAGCTCGCCCAGTCGATGCCATCTTCGATGGCGGAGCCGTAGTAGTAAAGATCGAAGCGGGGCGCAGCTCCCGAAGACCTCACCGGGTGCCACGGTCAGATTGATGTCCCGGATGCTCCGGCCTTTTCTACCGCAGGTCTTGGAGTGCATTTCAAAACCTGGTGCGGCAGGTGCAGTGTGAGCGGGAAACGGAGGGTATTCGGCAGTGGTTTCTCCATTTCGGATCTGCGTTTGTCAGCCTCAGACACTCAAATGGAGGTTTCGGAATGCACTATTAGTGGCAGAATGCTATTCTAGGCTGGGATCGCCGCTCTGGGGAAAGGGAGGTTAGCAAAAATGCTACTGGTGCGAGACTGGATGACCGGTAAACTCGTGACGCTTTCGCCCGAGGCAAGCGTGGCCGAGGCCTTGACCCTCTGTCGGGAGAGGCGGATAAGGCACATACCGATTTTAGAGCAGGGGCGTCTGGTAGGGATAGTTACCGATCGTGATCTTAGAGGTGCGAGCCCTGCCTTGGGTGATCCGGAGCGAGCAAGCGTTTTGCAGAAGATACGGGTGAGAGATGTGATGACCCGAGAGGTGATCACGGCGGACCCGGAGGACTCTATAGAGAATGTCGCACAGGAGATGTACGAACACAAGATACAAAGCCTGCCAGTGGTGACCGAGAGGGCCGTGGTGGATGAGGGGTCGGCGGTGGCCGAGGAGCAGCTGTTGGGGATTGTCACATCCTCAGATGTGATGCGGGCTCTGGTAACGCTCGTTGGGTTGCCTGAGCCCGGTTGCCGGATCGAAGTCCAGGCGGCGAACAAGGCGGGGGTCCTGGCCGAGATAGTAGGAAAAATCCAGGACCTTGAGGTGGACATAGTCAGCGTCCTCTCCGATCCGGACCGGAGATCCGGTAACCGCACCCTGATATTTCAGCTAGTGACCACAGACCCTTCAAGTGTCATAGAGAGTCTCAAGATGGGCGGTTATAAGGTCTCCTGGATAGCGTGATCCCATGCGCATAGCTGCTACTCATAACGGCGTGCGATGATACTAATTTGCCGCGATTGCACAATGTGAGCCATCAACATCGCAAGCCGCTGAATACCGAGAAACGCTTGCCAGCTCCGTTCACCATCCCCTAACACTACTTCGTGTCGCGATAGGGCTTTGAAATGCGCTCTTAGTCAGCCCCTCGGTGTGGATGGCCGCGCTCATCGCTCATTCTTCTATTGGATCCTCCACGGGCTATCCGCCAAACAGGCGGGACCAGAAGCCACGGTTCTTGAGGACGTTCAGCTCGGCCTCTAACCGGATGTGGTCTTCGAAGAGGGCGGATTTCTCCTCGGTGAGCTTCATTTGCTCGTTCATCAGGCGTTCGCGGTCGGCTTCGAGCTTCGCTTTCTCTTCTTCGAGGGTGGAGATGGTTTTCTCCTGGAGTTCGCGCTGGAATTCGATCAGGTTGAGGCGCTCTATCTCGGACCACAGGCGATCCATCTCAACGCGGGCTGCGTCGCGCTCGGCGCGTACCTCCTCGATCTGGCGGTTCCGTTCTTCGAGGCGGGTCTTGTAGTCCTGGCCCTGCTGCAGCAGACGCTCGTACCGCTCGAAAGGTACCGCCGGGAGCCTCGAAGATGCGTGGTCGTCCCGTGGGATCTCACCCTCGAACACCTCGCCCTCGGCCCCCTCGACCTCCAACTCCCGAGCCAATCCCTCGACCTCCGAAAGCCGCAAAGAATAACCACCGTCCAAGCCGCGCTCCGAAGTAAGACGGCCCTCGGCAACCAGACGCCGTACCGCGCCGGCAGGCACTCCAAGCACCGCCGCCGCCCCGTTCAGCCCGATACGCTCCTCGCCCGATTCCATGACCGCATTCTATAGTAGCCGCCGACCTTCAGCTATTTGCCTGTCAGCCGTCAGCTATGGGCCGTCAGCTTTTTGGCGTGTAGCGCGGATATCGCCTTCACGTACCACCACGCACCGAGAGCATCGCCGCATGTAAAAACCATACCAGGCTCTTGTTTCTTGGCCCATAGCTGACGGCTGTTTACGCTTTGACTACGTTTCCGTCTTGGACTTTTACCGGGATCTCGGGTAGTGGGGTCTCGGCGGGTCCGGTGACTACCTCGCCGCCGTTGGCGGGATCGAAGACCGAGCCGTGGCACGGGCAAGAAAGCTGATTGTCCTTGAACGCGACCACGCAACCCTGGTGCGTGCAGACCGCCGAATATGCGACGAAGTCCCCGCTGTCGAGGTGAACGAGCACCGCGTCCTCGCCACCGTCCTTGAACTTCTTGGCGCTACCGGGCGCCACGTCGGACTCCGCCGCTATGGCCGACGTGCCGGACTCTGCCTGCTCGGGCTTCTTCTCCGAAGATTTGGAAGTTTCGGGCTTATTCTCACCGCCGGAGTCGTTGGAGCTACCGGAGCCGCTACCGCCGCCCGATCCTCCGCAGGCTGCTACCGAAGCGGCGGCTACGCCGACACCCAGAGTTCCGGCGATCCGGACGAACTTCTCGCGCGAGATCTTCTCCAAGACATTCTCCTCGTAGATAGTGGGTCTTAGAGTTTATACGCATGGCGGCTTCGTTACGGTTCTACTCCGGGGCGTTTGCTTCGGAGATGAAGTTGTCGTAGAGCAGCGCGGCCAGGACGCCGCCGACTATCGGGGCGAGAATGTAGATTAGAGCAGTGTCAAAGCGGTCGAACGACACGAGGATCGGTCCCAGCGCCCGAGCCGGGTTAACCGAACCACCCGTGACCGGCCCACCGATAAAGACCGCCGCCGCCAGCGCAAACCCGACCGCCACCGGCGCAACACCGCCCGGCACCCGCTCGTCGGTCGCCACCGAGACAACCACGAAGACGAGGATGAAGGTGATGATCATCTCGACGAAGAAGCCCTGAAAGATTCCAACACCCGGTGACAGGTTAGGCGCAGCCAGCGAAGCCTCGGCCCGCGCCGGACCACCCAGCGTGATCCAGGTGGCGAAGGCCGCCAGTATCGCGCCCAATACCTGGGCCCCAACGTACACCGGTACGTGGTTCCACGGAAATTTACCCGTGGCCGCGAGCCCTATGGTGACCGCCGGGTTGAGGTGCGCCCCCGAGACGTGTCCCAGAGCGGCGACCAGCGCCACGAGCACGAGCCCGAAGGCCAGGGCGATGGCGAGTGAGTCGTAGGAGAGGCCGACTATCGCCTGGTCCAGGCTCGCGGCGACCGCGACGGCGGTGCCAGTAAAAACGAGAATGAAAGTGCCGACGAGCTCGGCGACACCGGCCCGCACTATGTTCGAGCCGGTGTCGCTGCCGTACAGCCCGGTACCGGAGCTAGACCGGCTCCGCCCGCCGCTCCGGCTCCGAGGGCCACGCCCACCGCTCCGGGGCGGGCGCTCTTCATTCGAGCGTTCGCTTGCGGATCGATCCTCGCGGGGCCGTCCGATGAGGATGTCTTCTTGCTCCGAGAACGGCGGGTCAGCGCGGCCCTCGTTCTCCGGTCGCTCCTCGCGGTCATAGCGCCGGGCGGGGTCTTGGGACGGTTCCCGGCCAGGGTCTCTACGGGGTGGGTCTTCCCATCTCGGGATGTCTCCGGGGTCTCCTCTGTCAGACATGCAGGTCTCCTTTTCTGGTCCGATCACGCCCTCGAATGGGCTGCGGCTCGTGAGAATTGTATGTTACATACCCTGTAGTCCGCGTCTCCAAGCTATGGCGCGAACGAACCTACCCGTCCCGGCGACGCGTATATAAAATAGACATAGTGTTCGGCGACCCTGAAAGAGGATTGAATTCATGAACGGCATGACGTGGGTACGCATCATCGCCGGGGCCGTCTGGCTCAACGGCGGCATCGAGAAGCTGCTGAACCCCGAGTTTCCGACGCAGTTCGCCGACAGCCTGGCCGCCGGCGGCTTCGTCTCTCAAGCCCCACCGTTCTTCCGGGGTTTTATGGAAGGGACCGTGGTCCCAAACGCCGAACTCTTCGCTCAAGTGGTGCGGGCGGGCGAGCTAGCACTGGGGATAGCCTTGATCCTGGGCCTCCTAACCAACTTTGCCGCAGTAGGAAGCATCGTTTTGAGCGCGATGGTCCTGCTCTCCCAGGGCGGCGTGAGGCTCGGCACCGGTCTCGGCACACCGGAGTTCATTAACATCAACGTCCTCGTCGCCCTGCTCTCGCTTCTTATTATCCTGAGCCCCGCCGCGAAGGCTTTCTC
Organism: Rubrobacter sp.; assembly: GCA_013817025.1. Lineage (GTDB taxonomy): Bacteria > Actinomycetota > Rubrobacteria > Rubrobacterales > Rubrobacteraceae > JACDDK01. The sequence continues at coordinate 2,322 of JACDDK010000016.1, read as the reverse complement.
TCTGGACTCCAGGCTGATCAAACGCAGCCCCGGCCTCTCCCCACTCCTCGCCAACCGCCGCTCAAGACGAACCGGCTAGAACGGCGTACTCCCGCAGCTTCTCGTACAGCGGCATACACTCCTCAAGCAGCGGCACCAGATACTCTGGGAAAGGCCCGGTCTTCGGGCGGTACGCTCCAAAGCCCGTCGAGGCGTGGACGTTGTGGTACCAGTGCTCCGCCCACACACCGTCCTCGGGCTTTGGACCGGGGGGCCATGAGATCATCGCCTCCTCGAACGGGATGCCCAACCTCTCGCAAGCCTCGCTCAAAACACCTTTCGGGTCCAACAGTAGTTCCCCCGCGTCCAGCACGACGGGGCGCTCGTCGTTGGAGAGCATCGAGTCCAGGATCTCGACCTGATAGGCCAAGCCGGTGTCCCGCAGGGTTGGGTTTGGGAGTTGCTTTGTTAGCGAGGGAAGCATCTCTTTTGGGTTACGGATCAAGAGCACGTTCGTCACACTATCCAGGAAAGCCCGGTCCAGACCCGTCAGATGGTGCGCCATGTTCTTGAAGAAGTGGACCGGCTTCTCGCACGGCCCGAGGATGACCTCCCGCACCACGTGCTCGCCATTTGCGTCGAGGCTTGCCAGTACCTCCGCCTCTCCCGGATGCCCCGGTCCCACCATCGCCAGGTAATGCCCGTACAGCGGCTCGTCCACCACCACGGTATCCGACCGCTGCCGGAAGGCGTACATCAGCGCCGTCGAGACGTTGCGCGGTCCCGACCACATCGACAGCCTCAAGCATTCGGACAAGGCTATGCCCCGCTCGCCAGTGCGACGGCTTCAGCGTAGAGATCGCTCAATCGGGAGGTTAGCGGACCGCGCTTCCCGATCCCCATCTCACGCCCGTCCACCTCCACCACGGGCGTCAGGCTCCCGAAAGTCCCGGTGACGAAAGCCTCGTCGGCCCCGTACACGTCGGTCAGGGAGAAGGCCTTTTCGTAGACGGGGATGTCGTGCGCCCGGCACAGCTCGATCACGATCCGCCGCGTGATGCCGCCCAACGAGTAATGCCCGGTCGAGGTCCACACCTCGCCGCGCCGCACGATAAAGAAGTTGGTCGCGTTGCAGGTGGCGACCGCACCCGTCGGGTCGAGCATCAACGCCTCGTCCGCCCCGGCCTTCAGGGCCTGTATCAGGGCGACCACCTCGTGCAGCTTACTGTGGCAGTTCAGGCGCTGATCCAGGGTATCCGGCGGCGGCCGCCGCACCGTCGAGGTGAACAGCCGAACCCCCGCCGCCTTCACCTCCGGGTTCGCCAACTTATGCTCGGCGATAATGACCACGTTCGGCCCGCTCACAGCCAGCCGCGGGTCCTGCGAGGGCGTCTTCTTATCGCCCCGCGTCACCATCAGGCGCACGTGGACGCCGGTGTGCATGTCGTTGCGCCGGACGGTCTCGTACAGGGCGGCGGTGACTTCCTCCCGTGACATCCTCACGTCGAGGTCTATAGCCTTCGCACCCTCGAACAGCCGGTCGAGATGCAGGTCCAAAAACGCGAACGCGCCCTCGTGCAGCCGGATGCCCTCCCAGACGCCATCTCCGACGAGAAATCCGGAATCGAAAACGGATATTTTGGCCTCGTCCCTCGGATAAAACTCGCCGTTGATGTAGACGACGACGCGCGCGTTGCGCTCGTCGGCCAGTGCTTCGTGCGTCCCTCTAGCCACTCTTATCCTTCTCCCACGGTTCGAGGTCCGGCCTCCGCGACAGGGTGAGGGTCTCCCAAGCCATCAGGCCCCGTCATGCTCCCCCACCGTCCGCCACGAAGACCCTATACCTCAAACCTACAAGAACGCCGGTACGAGCTCGCCTTTCACGAGGTCGGCCTGATGTTCGCGTTCGCGCACGACGGCCCAGCGGTCGCCGCGCACCAGGACTTCGGCGGGGCGGGGGCGGGAGTTGTAGTTCGAGGCCATCGAGAAACCGTAGGCACCGGCGTCCATGACGGCCAGTAGCTCGCCCTCGGCGGCGTCGGGGAGCTGGCGGTCGCGGGCGAAGAAGTCACCGGATTCGCACACGGGTCCCACGAGGTCGGCGTTTGTCAGGGTACCGTTCTCTTTCACAGCCCGTATCTCGTGGTGGGCGTCGTAGAGGCTCGGGCGCATGAGGTCGTTCATGCCAGCGTCGGCGATGATGAAGTCTTTCTCGCCGCTCCTTTTGCGGTAGATGACGCGGGTCAGGAGTACACCAGCGGCTGCGGCGATGTAGCGGCCCATCTCGCACAATATTTTGGCACCGGTAGCTTCGAGGGTCGGGCGTATGGCGTCCACCAACTC
>JACDDK010000161.1 GCA_013817025.1 Rubrobacter sp. | reverse complement strand
GAGCGGTATTCGACTACGCCTCCGGCACGCTGCGGCGAGGTCCGAAGCTCCTCACGGACAACGGCTTCGAGTGGCTGGCGCGGCTGGTCTTAGAGCCGGGACGACTGTGGCGACGGTACCTCGTCGGCAACCCTATCTTCATTTTGCGCGTCCTGCGGCAGCGTCTTTCAGAGAGACGCAATAGCGCCGATTAGAGTAAACTCCCCGGCGTGGAGGGGAAACCTTGTCGAGTCGCACGAGCGGCATCCTCGGCGCGACCGCGCTGGTGGTGTTTTGTTCGCTGTCCCGCCGGAACTGGTAACCGTCCGAACCGCTCTTCCGGGACGATATACTGATCCCCCACCGGCACCGGAGTAAGGCGTGATGGACACTCTCAGAAAACTCTCTGATTTCAAGGCGCTTCGGCGTGTTTCGAGCGTGGCGGCGCTGATGATTTTGGACTCGGCGGCGCTGGTCGTGGGACTCGTCGCGGCGGCTTATCTGTCCGGTGCGGATCCTGCGGCGGTGACGATGCTCTCTCCGGTCTTGCTTGCGGCGTGGGTCGTGTTGTTCGCGGCTTTTGATCTCTACAACCGCGCCGGGGTGCGGCGGTCGCCCGGCTCGCTCGTGTTGGCGGTTCTGTGCTGGACGGGGCTCGTGTTCGCAGGGTCGCTCGTCTACCCGGAGATAGGGCTTGTGCCGGCGGAAGTCTTGCTGGCGGGGGCTCTGGCGATGCCCGCGGTCGGGGTGTTGCGGCTCTTGTATGAGCGAGGAATAGAGAGGATCTACCGTCGCGGCTTCGGTCGGATACCCGCTGTCGTGGTGGGCAACGCCATTGAGCGCGAGCGCGTGCGCCGGACGATGGAGAGCACGCCCGGCGCGTACTTTTTTCTCGGGGAGGTGGACTTGGGAGAGACCGGCGGCGTGTTGCCGGAGTTGCGGCGGGCTCTGAACGAGACCGGAGCGCGGGTCGTGATCCTGGCTGGCGCTGAACGCCTGGCGGACGACGAAACCCTGGACTTGTTGCGCTCCGCGTGGTTGCGCGGCGTGCGAATGCGCGTCGTACCCGGCGCGCTGTCGCTCATGAGCAGTCGCCCCGTCCTCTCCCGAAGCATGGGTCTGCCCCTCCTGAAAGTAAGTTACCCACGCCTGGACAGTTCCCAGCGGGTGCTAAAACGCGCCCTGGACGTGTCCGTCTCCCTGATCGGTCTGGTGGCCCTCTCGCCCGTGTTGCTGGCGGTGGCCGTCGCGATACGCTTGGATTCATCGGGTCCTATATTCTTCCGGCAGAAGCGGGCCGGGGCGGATGAGCGAGTCTTTCTCTGTTACAAGTTCCGCTCGATGCGCGAGGACGCCGAGTTGCGGCAGGCCGAAGTAGAGGCGCTCAACGAGGCCGACGGGCCGGTATTCAAAATGCAGGTGGACCCTCGCGTGACTAGAGTCGGCAAGTTTCTGCGGCGTTGGAGTGTGGACGAGGTGCCGCAGTTATGGAACGTGTTACGGGGCGAGATGAGCCTCGTGGGGCCGCGACCGTTGCCGGTCAGGGACTTCGAGCGGATGGGCGAGGAGCACAAAAAACGGCTCGCGGCGGTGCCGGGCATGACGGGTTACTGGCAGATCAGCGGCCGGAGCAGCCTCTCCTTCGAGGAGATGGTGCGCCTGGACCTCTACTACATCGACAACTGGTCGCTCTCTTTCGACCTCAAGATCATCCTGCGTACCCTGGGTGCCGTCCTTCGTCACGAAGGCGCTTACTAGGACGGACCACGGAGGTTTCCGACGGCAGAGAGGGTTGGGCATGGCAGGCTACACGCCGTTTTCTACGTTTTAGATAAAGAATTCGGCTGACCGACGTGGTGAGCAGCCTAGAGATCCAACGCTTTAGCGAGGGGACGTGTTACCGTCACGGCGCGGAGGCTTGTTGGCTAGGTATAAGGAGATAGGCTTGGAGCAGTTCGCCGTTGGGGTAATAGGAGCGCGCTACGTGGGCCTCGCAACGGGCGCGTGCCTAGCGCGCATCGGACACTGGGTTACGTGCGTGGACAAGGATCCGGACCTCATTGCTGAACTACGGAACGGCGGGATGCCGTTCTTCGAGCCGGGACTGGAGGAGTTGGTTGCTCGTGGCAAGAGTGAGGGCCGACTCTCGTTCGAGGACGGTGAGGCACTCGCCGGGGTCGTAGAGGATTCAGATGCCGTGTTCATCGCGGTTGGAACGCCTCAAGGGGACGATGGAGCGCCGGATCTCTCGAACGTGGCGGCGGTGGCGCGGGGGATCGGACGGGCGCTGGCTGGTGGACGCGGGCGGGAGAATCCGCTGGTCGTGGTCAACAAGAGCACGGTGCCGGTCGGGTCGGGGGACTACGTCACGACGCTCGTTCGGGAGGGCGCGGGGGATGCGGAGGTGGATTTCCGGGTGGTCTCCAACCCGGAATTTCTGCGGGAAGGAAGCGCAGTCCACGACACACTATTCCCGAATAGGATCGTGGTTGGCTTCGATCACCCGGAGGTCGGCGAGTTTATGCGGCGTTTGTACGGGCCGATAATCGAGCGGAGCTTCGCGCAGAGGGATGAGCCGCGAGGAGTGGTGCCGTTCGTCGCGACGGACCTTGCGAGCGCCGAGATGATCAAATACGCCGCCAACGCCTTTCTGGCGGTCAAGATCAGCTTTATCAACGAGATCTCGAACCTCTGCGAGATCACCGGCGCGGACGTGAAGAGCGTTGCCACCGGCATCGGTCTCGACGAGCGCATCGGCTCCCGCTTCCTCGAAGCCGGCGTGGGCTGGGGCGGCTCGTGCTTCCCCAAGGACGTGAACGCCCTGCGCGCCACCGCCCGAAAGAACGGCTACGAACCCACCCTCCTCGACGCCGCCGTCACCACGAACGACCACCAGCGCGAACTAGCCGTCACCAAACTAGAGCGCAACCTTCACACGCTGGAAGGCAAGCGCGTGACCCTTCTCGGCCTAGCCTTCAAGCCCGGTACCGACGATCTTCGCGAGTCGCCGAGCCTCTGGATAGCAAGGGTCCTCCACGCCCGTGGAGCCCGCGTGGTCGGCTACGACCCCGTCGTGGCTGCGGCGAGGCTTTCTTCGCCGGACCTCGAAGTAGCCGCCGATCCTTACGGGGCGTTGAGCGGCGCGCACGCGGCGGTGGTGGTGACGGAGTGGGAGGAGGTAGTGAGCCTGGATCTCCGCCGCGCCGCTGCTCTTATGAGCGCGCCGCGCCTCCTCGTCGACGGTCGCAACGCTCTCGATCCCGCCGCCGTCCGCGCGAGCGGCCTAACCTACGAAGGCTTCGGCCATGGCTGAGGCCGGGAAGCGTGCGCTGGTTACGGGTGGTGCCGGGT
>JACDDK010000160.1 GCA_013817025.1 Rubrobacter sp. | reverse complement strand
CTTTCGAGGCGTACCGGGCGTAGAGGTCGTCGAGGGTCAGATCGTGCTTGAGCAGGGCGGCGTTTACGCCGTAGGAGCAGCAGAGGTCGAGGACCTTCGGGTCTTCTCCGGCTTCCCCCCGCATCGACTTCAGCAGCGCGGAGAAAACGCGACGGCCGTGCTCGGGTGCCAGGTAGCCCAGGGAGCCGAGGGTCTCGAAGTATCCACGGGGGTCCGGCAGGTCGTAGACGTGGTTGAAGTTCGCCTTGCTCTCCTCGTTGTGCTGAGCGTAAGGGTTCGTCACCGCTTCCGCACCTCCTTTGATTCGTGTGGAAAGGGCAGGGGCTTTCTACCCGTGAAACGGTGGAATCACCCAGCCGAGCTTTGCTTGCCGAAACGCGAGGCACCAGCGGCGGCGGTGGTCACGAGCAGGATGGCCGCGATGGATTTCGGGCCGAGTCGCTCTCCGAGGACGACGAAGCCGAGAAGCGTGGCGACGGCGGGCTCAAGACTCATCAGGACACCGAAGACGCGGGCCGGGACTTTACGCAAAGCTTCCATCTCCAGGGAGTACGGGATGGCCGATGAGAGCATGGCGAGTCCGAAACCGGCGAGTAGGAGCCACGGGTCCAGGAGAGCGTAACCGCCACTAGAGATGCCTATGGGTAAGAGGACGACAGTACCTACGCACAAAGAGATCACAAGCCCCGTACCACCCGGAAACACGCTACCCGTCCCCGCCGAGAGCAATATGTACGAGGCCCAAAACAAGCCCGCCGTCAACGCGAAGAGCACGCCTATCGGGTCGAGGTTGGACTGCCCAAACACTCCGAGCGGCGCGAGCAGGAGTATCCCGGCGGCGGCCAGCACGACCCACAGAAGGTCCAACATTCGCCGCGAGCCCGCGACCGCCACGCCCAGCGGTCCCACAAACTCCAGCGTCACGGCTATACCTAAAGGTATGCGGTCGAGGGCCAGGTACATCGAGAAGTTCATGGCGGCGAGCGCGAGCCCGAATACCACCGCGACGAGGTATTCGCTCCGGGCGTACCCGCCGAGCTTCGGTCGCCAGAGCAACAGCAGCACGACCGCCGCGAACGAGATCCTCAAAAAAACCGTACCGCCGGGACCAAGATCGTCGAACAAAGTCTTAGCGATAGCCGCCCCGAGTTGAACGGAGAAAATCGACAGCATCACCAGCCCCGTCGGCGGCACCGCGCTGGCCGCGCTCCGCAAACGACCGGCGCTCTTCTCTCCTGATGCTCCGCCGTCGGGCTCTATCCCGGCTCCTCTATTCGGTCGTGGTCTATCTCGGCGCGGGCAAGTCTATCATCGGGCGTGAGGTGGGCTTTATTCGCGCTTTTTCTTGCCCCAGGGCTTACCGGAGTCCATGCGGACGATCTTCGGAGTGAACCCGCCGACGAGGTCTCCCTGCAACCCGATGACGGTCTCGATGTCCTTGTACGTTCCCGGCGGCGCAGCCGATGAGGGTGACGCCGCGTTCGGCCAGATACGCCTTCCAACGTTCCTCGGGGATGCTCTTGACGGCTGCGGAGCGGCTCATGAACCTGCCGACGCCGTTGTACGCGGAGTCAAGGGCAACGAAGCCACCCTTAACTCCGCGTACAACTATCTCATTACTTCTTCCGGTACTGGATTGTATCTCCGGCGAGCCTTACGGTGGACCGCCGCTGGCGGTTCGGGTTCGTCCAGCTAGCAACGCTCCGGGAAAGTTGCGGAGCAGACCGGCTACGGGCAGGTTTGGGCTTTCGACGCTTAACGACGCGCCGGTCAGGACGTTGCGGAGTTTTATCCCGGCCAGATCTTCGGGGAGTTCTATGCTGGTGTCCGTCCACGTCTCGGGCGGTGGTAGCAAAGGGCCTTCGTCGGTGAGCAGGGGTGCGTGCAGGCGTGTAGCTAGTATGATCGCCACATCCGGGCCACGCCTGCGGGCGAAGGCGAGCACGTGATCCGCACTCCCGCCCGTAACTTCGAGCGGTACGTACTCGCCGCTCTCGAAAAGCTCAGGCCTCTCGTGGCGCAACTCCAGCACCTTCCAGGTCAGATAGAGCTTGGAGCGTCCATCCTTCCAGGTGTCGTCTCCTAGCAACGAGCCAACATCCAGTGCATCGGACGCTTTCAGGCCTGAGAGCAACTTCTTGCGGAGCGCGTAGTCCACGGGGCGGCGGTTGTCCGGGTCCACGAGGCTCAAATCCCAGAGGTCGTTGCCCTGGTAGACGTCCGGCACGCCGGGGACGGTGAGCTTGAGCAGCGTCTGGGAGAGGGCGTTGAGCGCTCCGAGGCGAGCCATTCGGCCCTGGAACGGCGAGAAGTCCTGCAAAAACAGGTTGTTGCCGGGCGCGAGTACCGCCTCGACGAAGTCCGCGACCGCCGCCTCGTAGTCCTCGTTGACCTTTGTCCAGGACGTGTGGACTTGCCCCTCGCGCATGGCCTTTTCCATGTACGCCTTTATGCGCTCGGTGAAGTCCGCGAGGCTGGCGTCGTCCGGGTCTTGTAGCGGCCACGCGCCGAGGAGCGTGGCGTAGAGTAGGTACTCGTCGTTGCGGCTGGGAGCTTGCTGTCCGTCCACCTCGCGGCGGCGGGAGCGGTTGAGGCGGCCCCAGCGAACGAGCGCCGCGCGCCACTCGTTCGGCATCTCGGAGAGCACGTTTATGCGGGCGCGCACGTCCTCGCCGCGCTTGGTGTCGTGGGTGGACGAGGCAAGCATGGCGTTGGGCCAGTGCTTTGCGCGCTCGGCGTTCTGATGGTGGAACGCGCTCGGGGAAACGGCGAAACGCTCGGGCTCGCCGCCGACCTCGTTGAGCGAGGGAAGGCGATTGTAGATGTACAGGGCGGTGTCCTCCATTCCCTTCGCCATCACCGGCCCGGTGTACTGCTGGAACTTCATCACGAACGCCAGCACGGCGGCGCGGTGCTCTTCGGGTCCGCCTTCTTCGAGCAGCAGGACGCCCCGAATGAAGTCGAAGACGGTGGTGTCGGCGGCGGCGCTGCGCTTGCGGGCGCGGGCGATGGACCACTCCACGTAGCGTTCGTCCTGCTCGGATAGCGCTCCGTCGGCGGCGTAGGTCCGGTAGACGGGGAACTCGGCTACGACTCCAGAGAGGGCGTCCCGCAAGGTGTTTATGGTGAAGTCGTGGGAGCGCCGGGCGTAGCCCTCACCCCCGAAGGTCACACCGCCAGAGATGCGGAGCAGGCGGCGCGAGAGTACGTTGAGTTCGCTGGCGAGGGCGTCGCGCATGATGAGCTTCTTGCAGCCGTAGAGTAGCTCCTCGAAGTCCACCGACCGCCCGAGGAAGCGGCGGTAGGCCCGGTCGACGCCAGCCTCGCCCGCCGCATCC
>JACDDK010000159.1 GCA_013817025.1 Rubrobacter sp. | reverse complement strand
GTCGTGCGGCTCGTACCAACGCCCCTCGCGCACCTCGTAACGCCCCCGGACCCGGCTTCCGGAACCCCCGCTCGAACGTCCCGCGCTCCGGCTGTCGCTTCGTCCGGCGGATGGCTCTCGCTTGTTGCGGAACCTTCCGCGCAGGCGCTCCCCGAAGCTGGGACCGCTGGACTCGCGCTGCTGGCGGCGGGCGGCCAGCTCGTCGTCGAGGGAGCCGAAGTCCAGGCCGGAGAGTTGGGCCGCGGCGTGGGCGAGGTCGAGAGCCTCGTCGTGGTGGCGGCGGCGGTTCGGGTCCGTCAGGGTGGCGTGGGCCTCTTGAAGGATCGAGAACTTCTCGGCGCTGCCGCCAGGATGGTCTGGATGCCGCTCTTTCGCCAGGCTTCGGTAGGCGTTGCGGATCTCGGTCTGTGAGGCTGCCCGGGAGACCCCAAGCACCTCGTAATAGTTAGTCTGGTCCGCCATCGTCACCCTATTCTAACCCACGAAGCCGCCTATTCCCGCCTTCCGAGCGCAAAAACTATCTCTCCCCGGCACCAGTCGTCTTCCTCTATCGCCTCCGCCTCCCGCAACTCGGCTTCGCAACCCTCGATCCCACCGAGCGCCCACGCCGCATGGCCCCGCACGAGCGCCGAGTCATCCTGCCGCAAACACCGGATCAAGCCCGGCACCGCCTCCCGTAGCTTCAAGTTCCCGGCCACAACGCAACAGTTCCTCAAAAGCCCCGCGCGTCCGGGGCGGGTGAGCGGCGTACCGGCGAAGCGGGCCTCGAACTCCTCTTCGCTCCGAATTTCCAGTACCTGTGTGAGATCCAGATACGGACCCGCGCCCGCCGCCGCCGAGAACTCCGGCCACCGGCTTTGCGAAGCCTTCGTCTTGTTGTATGGGCAGACTTCTTGACAGATGTCGCAGCCGAAAGTCCAATCGCTGATGAGCGGACGTAGCTCGCGTGGGATTTCGCCGCGGTTCTCGATGGTCAGGTACGAGATGCACAGTCGCGCGTCGACGACGCCGGGGGCTTTTATGGCACCCGTTGGGCAGCGGTCCATGCAGCGGGTGCAGCGTCCGCAGGTGCCGGTGCCGGGCTCGTCGGGTGGCAGCGCGAGGTCGACGATCAAATCCGCGATAAAGAAGTAGGAACCTACGTCCCCACTGATAACGCACGAGTTGCGCCCGAAGAACCCGAGCCCCGACCGCTGCGCCGCCGAACGCTCCAGCAGCGGCACCGCGTCCGTGAATCCCCGCGCCTTGACCCTCACGCCTAAAGCCTCCTGCAACTCCTCCCGGAGCCGGAACAGCCGCTCTTTTATGACCTCGTGGTAGTCCCGGCCCCAGGCGTACCGCGCTACCCGCCCGCCGCCGTCCGCGTTTTCGGGGTGATCCCCCGGATAGTATGAAACGCCCAAAGAGACGACGCTCCGGGCGCTCTTCTGGAGCTTCTTTGGGTTGGAGAGAAGCTCGACGGGCCGGTGCATGTAGCCCATGTCCGCCGCCATCCCGGCCTCTTGCCACTTCCGCAATCGCTCGCCGCCTTCCCGAAGTGGCTCCGCACTCGTCACGCCGACGAGATCAAAGCCCGCCGCCCGCGCCAACTCCTCAAGGACACGCCGCGCCTCGACGGGGTCCGGCGAGGATTTTGTCTTTGCATCGGCCATATGGAGCGATTGTATCCACCAAACCGGGATGCGGTACGGGCTACACGGTTCGTGGGGATATATATAATTCCTGCAAGGCAGCGTCGACTATTTCGAGGAGAGTACTGTGGCTATAGCTACCGTGAACCCGGCGACGGGTGAGGAAGAGAAGAGCTTCGAGGAGTTGAGCGACGAGCAGGTGGACGCCAAGCTCCAGCTCGCGGCGGAGACTTTTATCGAGTACCGCAAGACTTCCTACGAGGAGCGGTCCCGGATGCTCGTGCGGGCGGCGGAGATTTTGGAGAACGAAGCCGAGGACTTCGCGCTCATCATGACCACCGAGATGGGCAAGACTTTCGTCTCCGCGGTGGCCGAGGCCAACAAGTGCGCTCGCGGGTGCCGCTACTACGCCGAGAATGCGGAGAGGTTCCTGGCGGACGAGAAGATAGAGTTGGATGGTGCCGATGCATCCATCCGGTACCAGCCACTCGGGGCGGTGCTCGCGATCATGCCGTGGAACTTCCCGTTCTGGCAGGTCTTCCGCTTCGCGGCCCCGGCGCTCATGGCGGGCAACGTCGGTCTCTTGAAGCACGCCTCCAACGTGCCGCAGTGCGCGCTGGCGATAGAGGACATCATGCACCGGGCGGGCTTTCCCGAAGGTGCGTTTCAGACGCTTTTGATCGGCTCCGCGAAGGTCGAGGCCGTTATCGACGATCCGCGGGTGAAGGCGGCGACGTTGACCGGGAGCGAGCCGGCGGGTCGGCAGGTAGCGAGCGAGGCGGGGAGCAACGTCAAGAAGACGGTGTTGGAGCTTGGGGGTAGCGACCCGTTTATCGTGATGCCGTCGGCGGATCTCGACAAGGCCATCGGCGCCGCCGTTACGTCGCGCACGCTCAACAACGGTCAGTCTTGCGTGAACGCCAAGAGGTTCATCGTTCACGAGGACGTGGCCGAGGAGTTCGAGGGCCGCTACGTCGAGGCGATGTCCGCCCTGAAGGTTGGCGACCCGATGGACGAGAACACGGACATGGGGCCGCTCGCCACGCCCCAAATACTCGAAGACGTGGACGGACAGGTCCGGGCCAGCGTGGAGGCGGGGGCGAAAGTCCTCACCGGCGGCAAAGCGCCCGACGGGCCGGGCAACTACTATCCGCCGACGGTCCTCACCGACATACCCGAAGGATCTCCTGCCCACCGAGACGAGATCTTCGGCCCCGTCGCCTCGATGTTCCGGGCGCGCGACATTGACGACGCCCTCCGCATCGCCAACGATACGGACTTTGGCCTAAGCTCCTCAGCCTGGACGAGCGACGCCACGGAGCGCCAGCGTTTCGTAAACGAAATAGAGGCCGGGATGGTGTACATCAACCGCATAACCGAGTCCAGCCCCGAAGTCCCGTTTGGCGGCATCAAGAACTCCGGCTACGGGCGCGAGCTCTCGCATCTCGGAATTCGCGAGTTCGTCAACCAGAAGACCGTCTGGATCGAGGCCCCCGCCAACGACGAAGGCGGCGTCGAGTAACGCGCAAACAAATAGACAGACCCGGCGGCGTGAACGGTGTTGCTGAAGTTTCCGCGCCGCCGGGGTATCTTCAAGGCACGATGACTACGAACGTAAGAAACCGGCTGCTCGGCATAGGTGTTGTGTGGGGTCTGCTGCTGACGGTCGTGCCAGCATTGGTCATGACGGACCCTTACCAGTTGAGTGGAT
>JACDDK010000158.1 GCA_013817025.1 Rubrobacter sp. | reverse complement strand
GTGTCGAGGAATACGCCAGCGTCGAGGTCGGCCCCTGGGAGGGCGCGCTCCAGGAAGCCATGCGGGCGCTCCCCGAACGCGAGGCACGGGTCCTGCGGATGCGCCATGGCCTCGCGGATGGCAAGATCCGAACCCTGCGCGAAGTCTCCGAAGCCCTCGGCATCTCGCAGGAGCGGGCGCGGCAGGTCGAGATAAAAGCTCTGCGGACCATCCGCACCGGCCGCTACGCCGGCACCCTGCGCCGCGCGCTCCAGGAGGCCGTGTAGAAAGCTCCAAAATCCGTTAGTCTTCGGCTTCGTCAGATCGTGGAAGGAAGCTTTTTTGGAGACGACCGAAGGCAACACCGAGCGCGTGCGGCGGCTGTTCGAGAGCCTGGGCGGGACCGTCCGGGATGGCTTCCCCGCCGTCCACTCGCTCGTTCATCACACGGAGACCGGAACTTCGTACCTGAAGACCCCCGGCGTAGTGATGCTGGCGAAACCGCAGGTAAACATCGCGGGCCTCGAAGGTTTTCTCGAAGGCTTTGACCCGGAGTTGCGCTTCCCCGAGTACCTCGACGATCCAACGTCGCTCCCTGATTCGTCCCAGTTGTGCAAGACGGCGGGGCAAGTTTGTTACGCGAGCTTCGGACCCCGGCGAACGACCAACGAGAACGCCGCCGCCTACTTCGAGCGGTTGACCTCCGCCGGGCACGGCTCGGTGCTCGAGCATTCCAACTTCAGCTTCCTGCTGTACGGTATAAGCCGCAGCGTGACGCACGAGTTAGTGCGGCATCGCGCCGGCGCTGGTTTTTCACAAGTTTCGCAACGCTACGTTAGCGGCTCCGTGTTGCGTTTCGTGGAGCGGCCGGAGTATGCGGCGGAGGCTGGGCTGCACCGGCTCTTCGAGGAGCGGGCGGACCGGGCCGCCGCCGAGTACGAGGCGATGGCGGAGCGGCTTCTGGAGTACCAGGAGGGTGGCAACGCCATGCTCTCGGCGGACTACAAGACCGACGCCCGTAAGAAGGTTCAGCAGACGGCCCGGTCCCTCTTGCCCAACGAGACCGAGGCGCCAATGGTCTTTACGGGGAACGTGCGGGCTTTGCGGCACATCATCGAGATGCGGGCCGACGCGCACGCCGAGAGCGAGATCCGGACCCTCGCCTTGCGGCTGTTCCTCTGCTTGCACGCCGCCGACCCCATCCTCTTCGGCGACTACGAACTCGGCGAATTGCCCGATGGAACTTACTCCGTCAGGACGGAGCACCGCAAGGCGTAGCGTTTAATGCAAGAGGAAAGCCAGGGGACTTCAAGGAAAGAGTGTCTGGATCGTCCGTAGCTGAGCATTGAGGGAATATTTTCAGCCGGTGCTAACATAGTGCGGCGATCGAATATATACATGGGAGGTACGCTGTGGCGAAGAGCTATCAAGACCTGGTAAAGGAAGCCAAGAGCCAGACCGAGCAGACCGACGCCGAGGCCGTCCACGCGGCCCTGGATTCTGGCGAGAACGTGACCATCGTGGACGTGCGTGAGCCTGCGGAATGGGATGAGAGCCATATTGCCGGTGCCCAACCTATACCGCGCGGACTTCTGGAGTATCAGGCCGCTGACAAGCTCCCGGACAAGAACGCCCGCATCGTCGTTCACTGCGCCCTCGGTGGCCGGGGCGCTCTGGCCGCTCAGTCCCTCAAGGAGATGGGCTACGAGAACGTCGCCAACATGGACGGTGGCGTAAAGGGCTGGCGCGAAAAAGGCTACGAGACCGAGTAGCCCGGTGCGGCGGCGTCCCACTCCCTGAAACGCGAGCGGGCGGCCTCCACCCTCTCGAAGTTCTCCTTCGACCACTCGCGTAAGGGTCCCATCGCCTCCAAAAGCGACGTGCCGAGACCCGTCAGGGAGTACTCGACTTTCGGGGGACAGCCGTGTGGGCCGTTCTCTGGACGAGGCCGTTGCATTCGAGGCCGCGCAGGGTCTGGGTGAGCATCTTCTGGGAGACGCCGTCTATCTCTCGGTGCAGGTGGTTGTAGCGGCGAGTGCCTCCGGCGAGCGCGTGGACCACCAGCACGGCCCACTTATCCGCCACGAGGCCGAGGACCCGCCGGAAGCCGTCCTCTCGTGGGGCGGCGGGACGTTCGGAGTTTGGTCCCTGGCGCACCATGAGGTACGTATACCACTTTCGGGTGCCTTCTTGTAACGGAGCGCCCGCCCTCCTACCCTGAAGTGCACGACTCAAGAGGCGGCCAGAAGACGGGAGCATATGAACACGGACGGCACTAGAAACCCGGAGACGCGATGGGGGTCGGGCGTAACGGTTTTGGTGTTCGCTCTTTTCAGTTTCTTCGGGCTTTTATGGGGTGTGTTCGCGGTGCTTCTGGCGGATTTGAGCGGGGGCTTGAGTCTCTCACCGGGTCCGCTCGGGGTTGCGTTGTTCGCGGGGGCCGCGGCCTCCATCGTCGCGATGGCCGCGCTCGGATGGACGGCCGACCGCCTCGGACGCCGGGTGTTCATCATGATCTCGGCGGGAGTCTTCGGTCTGGGGATAGCGGGCCTGGCCCTCGCCGGAAGCTACGCGGCACTGCTGCCGGTCCTGATGGTACTCTACGCCGCCTCCGGTTTGTACGACGTGGGCATCAACGCCGCCGCCGTGGACCTCGAACGCACGGCCGGCCGACGTCTGATGGCCTTCTTTCACGCGGCGTTCAGCGCGGGCGGCGTCGCCGGGGCGCTCTCGGCGGGCGCGCTGTTGCAGGCCGTCGTGAGCTACCGTTACGTGTACCTGGCGGTGCTCGCGCCGCTCGGCGCGGTCTTGCTGGCTGTCGCGGTGTCACGCTTCCCCACCCCGGAACGGCCACCCGAGGAGGCGGTTGCCACCGGCGGGCGCGACCTCCGCCGCAGCGTTCCGCTCTTGCTCGTCGCCGCCATAGCGACGCTGGGGCTGCTCTCGGAGGGGGAGATGGAGCACTGGTCCGGCGTGTATCTGCGAAGCTCGCTGGAGTTGCCGGCGCTGCTCGGTGCCTCCGGCGTCGCGGTCTTCTTTGGGGCGATGGCAGTGGGGAGGTTCGGGGCGGCGTTCGTGATAGCGCGCTTCGGCGACCGGCGCACGCTGCTCGGCGCGGGCCTTGCCACCGCCGGGGGCATGACGCTCTCCTTGGCGACCCGCGAGCCGTTCGTGGTCGTCGCCGGGTTCCTGGTGGTGGGGCTCGCGCTCTCGGCGGTGGTGCCGATAGCGTTCTCCGTGGCCGGAGACCTCGCGCCGGGGAGGGCGGGCGCGGCCATCTCGTTCATCACCACGTTAAGTTACGGCGGGTTCCTGCTGGGGCCGGTGATCGTCGGCGGCCTCGCGGAGCTTGTCGGGCTGAGG
>JACDDK010000157.1 GCA_013817025.1 Rubrobacter sp. | reverse complement strand
CGTGTAGCAACGGAAAACGACGTTCACACATGAAGCGCACGCAGCAATGAACGTGGAACGACGGACGCCGCATCTTCACCGAGGAATGGGTCGCCTACGTCGTGGAGGGTTCGGAGCCGACGCTGGGTTGTCGAAACGGCCCATACTCCGCGGTCTGGCGCGGAGGATCGGATGGGGAGGGCTGGTTCGATTGGTCGAACGGTGACGTTTACACTACGGACCCGGACGAGGCGGCCGTAGAGGAGATGCGCGGTATCGTGGAGCGGCTGGACGCTGGAGTTCGGGGTGAAGATGGAGAGACGTACCCGCGTAACCTGTCGCCTGAAGTCTGACGCCTTTATACTGCCGGTTCACATATGCTCTCGGGGAGAGGGGTTGGCGGTATGTTGGTGGATTCGCATACGCATTTGCTGCGGCTCAAGGTCGAGCCGGAGGAGGCTATGAGGGAGGCGGCGGAGGCCGGGGTCGGGGCGGTGGTGAACGTCGGGACGGATGTTGAGGATTCGCGGCGGGGGGCGGAGATCGCCGCCGTCGTCCCGAACGTGTATTCCTCCGTCGGCATCCACCCGCACAACGCGGGGACCTACACGGCCTCGGACCTGGAAGCGTTGGCGGAGCTTTCGGAGTCGCCGGGCGTCGTTGCTTTGGGGGAGGTTGGGTTGGATTACTATCGGGGTGATTGGTCCGGGGAGATCCAGCGGGCGTTGTTCGAGGATGCGATCTCTTTGGCGAACGACACTCGTCTGCCCCTGATAATCCACTCCCGTCAAGCGTTCGCCGACACGATGGCCGCGCTCGGTCGCGCCCGCGTCCCCGTTGTCCTGCACTGCTTCGAGGGTGGCGACCGCGAGGTGCGCGAGGTCCGGGAGCGCGGCTACTACGTGGGTCTCGCCGGAAACGTGACCTACGAGGGCTCCGAGACCGCCCGCGTCCTGCGTCTGATGGACGCCGACCGCATCCTGGTCGAGACCGACGCCCCGTACCTCAGCCCGCAGCCGATGCGCGGCAAGGAGAACGCCCCTAAGAACGTCGTCTACACCGCTGCGTTCGTCGCCGAGCGGCTCGGACTCGACGATGAGGAGGTTGCGACCCTCACCACCCGCAACGCCCGCAACTTCTACGGCCTGCCGCTGGAGGTGTGAGGGAGCGCCTTGAGCTTCCCCGCCCGCCCCAAAAAACGCCTCGGCCAGCACTTCCTCAAAGACCCGAACACCGCCCGCATCGTCGCCCGCGATATTAGCGTGGATGACGTGGTGCTGGAGATCGGACCCGGAAGAGGCTTCCTCACGACCTTCTTGTCCGAAAGCGCGAAGCTCGTCCACGCCGTCGAGCTTGACCGGGACGTGCTGCCGGATCTGCGCCGCTCCATCGCCGGGCGCGGGAACGTCCGCATCCACGAGGCCGACGCTCTGCGCTTCGACTACACGACCCTCGAACCCGCGCCCAACAGGCTCGTCGCCAACTTGCCGTACAACGTCGCCTCGCCGCTCGTCCTGATGTTGCTCGAAGAAGTTTCGTCCATACGGACTCTGCGTTTCATGGTGCAGTTAGAGGTTGCGCGGCGGATGGTGGCCCATCGGGGTTCTAAAGACTACGCCGGGTACGCGGCGCTCGTGCAGTTGCTCGCGGACGTGCGAGTCGCGCATAAGGTTTCGCCGATGGTGTTCGACCCGCCGCCCAGGGTACACTCGGCGGTTGTGGAGATGAACCGTAAAGAAAAACCGAAAAACTACGACGGGATCAAAGCCGTAGTGCTCGCGGCTTTCCGAAACCGCCGCAAGCGCCTCGTAAACAACCTGCCCGAGCCCGCTCGCCGCGAAGCCCCCCGCGTCCTAACCTCGCTCGGTCACAGCCCGGACGCCCGCGCCGAGGAGCTTTCGCCCGAGGACTTCGTGGCACTGTACCGCAGGATCTCATGGGCGATCTAATACGCCTGCAAGCCTTCGCGAAACTCAACTATGCTCTCGACGTCCTGAGCCTGAGAACCGACGGTTACCACGAGATACGGACCGTTATGCAGAGTATCTCCCTGGCCGACGAGGTCGAGGTGGAGCGTGCCGAAAGCGGCTTCGACCTAACCGTCGAGCCCGCCGGAACGGACGTGGGGCCAACGCGGAAGAACACTACCCACGGGGCTTGGAAGGCGCTGCGGGAAGCGACCGGCGAGGAACTTCCGGTGCGGGTGCGGCTGAACAAGAAGGCGCCGTCCGGGGCGGGGCTCGGTGGGGGTTCGGCGGACGCGGCGGCGGTCCTCGTGGCGCTGAACGAGATGTTCGGCCTCAGTCTCGACGACGAGCGTTTGCGCGAGGTAGGGCTGCGGGTGGGGGCGGACGTGCCGTTCTGCATCGCGGGCGGGACGGCGCTCGGCGAGGGGATTGGCGAGGAGTTGACGCCACTTCCCGCGACCCCGGATCACCGGCTCGTGGTGACGCGGCCTGCGGAGGCTGCGAACACCGCCGAGGTCTACCGGGCTTACGATGGTCGTCCCGGCCAGAAAGTTTTCCACGCGAGCGCCGTGCGGAACGCGATACAAGCCGGAGACCTTGCCGCGCTCGGCGCGGGGGTCGGAAACGCGCTCTCGCCGGTCACCCGCGAGATGGTCCTGGCGGTTCGGGAGTTGGAGACGGCGCTCCTGGAGGCCGGCGCTTTAGGCGCGTCCATGAGCGGCACCGGAACCGCCGTCTACGGCATCTTCCCGGACGAGAACGCCGCCGCGAACGCGATACGCGCTGTGGATGCGCCGTTCGCTGGGGTCTTCGCGCCGGTGGATCGGGGCGTGGAGATTCTGACGTAAGGTCTCCAGTCTCCATCAAGGACGTGACCCCGCATCCAGATGGGGCTTTCTTTCTGAAGAAAGAGCGACAAGAGTGGGAATCGCCCGGCGGTAAGCTGGTGATCGGAGGCGTGTCTGGAACGGGAGATCCTCGAAGAGTTGAACCTGTGTGCGTCGAAGCGGGGCCGATAATTGCGTCGTGGGTGTACGAGGTGTTGCTGGGCGCACGAGTCTTTATCGGCGCCTACGACTGTGTGGCGCGAGGTTTCGACGGGCTGGTGCGGGGGAGAAGCACTCCGAGGTGCGGTTGGTCCCGCCTGGGGAGTTGGATGGTTTGAACGCTCCGCGGGCGTATAAGGTGCCGTGCGGACGTGGTTCTAGCGTCGTGGTGCTTGCGAGTAGGAACTTGGGTTTCCTCGGTGGAGAGCGAGCCAGGGTTTGTGCGGTCCAAAGTCGAGTACCGACTAATCTCTACTCGACTTTGGCGTGTGGGTGCTTGCGTCCAGCACCATAGCTAAGATCTCTACCCCGCGTGTGAGGTCTTCAGGGCCGGCGCCAACGTAGCTCAG
>JACDDK010000156.1 GCA_013817025.1 Rubrobacter sp. | reverse complement strand
CTCGGTTCCCACCTCGACACCGTCCGCGACGCCGGCAAGTACGACGGCATCCTGGGCGTAATGGTGGCTCTCGCCTGTGTGCGGCGGCTCCACGACCAGAACGAACGTTTGTCGTTCGCCATCGAGATCGTCGCTTTCGCCGATGAGGAAGGCTTGCGCTTCGGCACGACCTTTCTAGGCAGCTCCGTTTACGCTGGAGACCTGGATCCCGCACTACTAGAACTGACCGACAAGGACGGCACCACCCTGGCCGACGCGGTACGGGAGTTCGGCGGCGACCCGGACTCCCTGCAGGCTGAGGGCCGCGATCCTGAAGGCTTGGTCGGCTACTGCGAGGTCCACATAGAGCAGGGTCCAACACTCGAAGAACTGGACTTGCCGGTCGGGGTGGTATCGGCTATCACCGGGCAGAGCCGTGTCAGCGCCAGTTTCACCGGCGGGGCGGGCCACGCCGGGACCGTGCCGATGCGGGGACGCAAGGATGCGCTGTGCGCGGCGGCGGAACTCGTGCTCGAAGCCGAGCGCGCCGCGAGAGAGGAGCCGGGCTCGGTGGCGACCGTGGGGGAGATCGCAGTTTTCCCCGGCGCGAGCAACGTGATCCCCGGAGAGGCGCGCCTCTCGCTCGACATCCGGCACGGAGACGACGCGACGCGGGGCCGCCTGCGCGACCACCTCGAAGCCCAAACTCATGGGATAGCCGAGTCTCGTGGCTGCGGGTACGAGTGGCAACCGCGACAGGAGACCCCCGCCGTACCCACCGGCCCACGGTTGAGCGCCACGCTCGAACGAGCCGTCGAGAACTCGGGCGTGGCCGTGCACCGGCTACCGAGCGGGGCGGGCCACGACGCGGCGCAACTGGCCGCGCTTACGCCCGTCGCCATGCTCTTCGTGCGCTGTAAGGACGGCATAAGCCACAACCCGGAGGAGTCGGTCAAGGAGGAGGATGTGGGTGTCGCCATCGACGTGCTCGGTGAATTTCTGCGGCTCTTGGCGGGGGAGCAACCTACGTTGGTACGGGAGGTGAGAGCTTGAGTACATACGATCGGATCCTGCGTGGCGGCATCCTCGTTACGGGCGACTCGTCCGGCCCGAAGCCGGAAAATCGAGAACAAAAGTTTAGAGAGGAGTGGTATTCGTGAGCGATCTACGCATAACCGCTGGGCCATACGAGTTCGCGGCGCGGTGGGAGAGGGAGAAGTCCCCGAAGACGTGCGAGGCTTTCGAGAAGCTCTTGCCTTACCGGCAGAGGATCATCCACGTGCGTTGGAGCGGGGAGTCTTGCTGGATCCCTTTGGGCGACTACGACCTCGGCGTGGGTTTCGAGGACGCCACGAGCGTGCCGCAGGCGGGGGAGATCCTGTTCTATCCCGGCGGCTACTCGGAGACCGAGATCCTGTTTCCTTACTCCGGCACGGTCTTCGCTAGCAAGCTCGGCCAACTCGCCGGCAACCACTTCCTAACCATCACCGAAGGCCAACAAAACCTGCGCACCCTCGGAGAGCTGGTGCTCTGGAAGGGCGCGCAAGACATTACCTTCGACCGCGTCTGAAAAACCGTTCTTTAGTCTTCGAAGAACGAGCCGCCACCGCCGCCACCCTGTCCGGGGTGCGAGTGTTCGGGGACGACCGCGCCTTCGGACGGTTGGATCAAGACCCACCCCGCCCCCTCGAACCCGATCTGAAACGACTCGCCACTACCCCTGCCAAGAAACGTCTTGAACGACACGTCCGACCGCACGCTGGTCCTGACCCCACCGCTCCAGGCTATAGCCGAGTCCGGGTCCGCGAAGGTAGGCGTCGAAGTATCGAGCAGCACGGGTTCTCCATCCGAGGTTACGGCGACCTTGCCGGTGCCGTGCAGTACCACGTTGAACATGCCGCCCGCGAGCCGTCCCGCGCCCTCGACGCGCTGAATGTCCCAGTCCATATCGCCCTCGAAGGCCAGGATGTTGTCGCCGCTGACGGTCATACGCTCGTTGTTTAGCTCAAGGATCATTATTTTTCGCTTGTCGTGCGCGATGAACACGTCGCCGCTGCCGGTAACGGTCATGAGCTGCACACCCTCGCCGGTCAGAGCCTTCTTGAAGAACCGCCCCAGCCCGCCACCCTTGTGCTCGAAGCGCACCGCACCCTGGTAGGCGACCATCGAGCCGAGTTTGGCCTGCACCTGATCCTCTCTCAAACTCACCTTCAGCATCGACGAGTTCTGGAGCGTGAAACGCCCCGCTGGCGTAACCTCCCGAAACTGCTCCAAATTAGTCTCGCTCATCACCGTTCCTCTCGCTAGCCTACGAAACGATTGTAGCTTTATACGAATCGCTAGGCTAAAAGTTGCTGCCCGCACGCTCGGCGTATGCCGGGCTCGGGAGCGGCGGCGGGGAGCCGGGCCGGGCGAAGTAGTAGCCTTGCAAATAGTCCGCGCCGTGCGCGAGCAGCCAATGATACTGCGCCTCGGTCTCGACCCCCTCGGCTATGACGCGCACTCCAAGATCCCGCGCAAGCTCCAGAAGCTTCGCGGCGATGATTGCGCGGTACGGGTCCTTGTCGACACCTTGCACGAGGGCGATGTCCAGCTTCACGAAGTCCGGGCGCAGGCGGGCGAGCCGGGCCAGGGAGCCGTAGCCCGCGCCGAGGTCGTCAAGCGCCACTCGGAAGCCGGCCTCGCGGTAGAAGTTCAGTATTTTTGCGAGTTGTGCGTCGTCGTGGACGGTATCGCTCTCCACGACCTCGAAGACTATGTCCTCTGGCCTGAAAGGAGATTGCTCTATGGCGTTCATCGTGCTCCGCAGGCAGTAGACTGGGTCGTAGATCGAAGTGGGGTTGAAGTTGATGAACACGGTCTCCGAAACCCCGTGACGCGTCGCTTCCCCGATAGCCTTCATACGCGCCGCCCGATCGAGGTTGAAGAGAAGCCCCGCGTTGCGCGCCGCCTCGAACATCGGACCTGGACCCACCGGCGCGCCGTCCTCGCCAACGCCCCGCAACAGACACTCGTAGGCGAAGACCACGCCGGGGTCAGCAGCCGAAACTATCGGCTGAAAATGCACGGCGAGTCGTTCATCGCGCATTATCTTCATCAGCCACTCGCCGCGCACCTCCGCCACCAGGCTCCCGAGGTCCCGCATCCGGGATAGCTCCCGAAGCCCCGGCGTAACCCCGCGCTCGACCAGCAGCGCCCGAGAATCGCGCATCTCGGGCCCACTCAGCCCACCGAAGAGCAAATTTCCAAGGGACCTCAAGCTGTCCGGCGTCACCTGTACCGAGACCACATCATCCAGCGGGTCCTCGAAATCCAGCCCGCTCTTGAGCAGCAACCGCCGCAGCGTTCCCCGCGTGTGGGCCAAAGGCGGC
>JACDDK010000155.1 GCA_013817025.1 Rubrobacter sp. | reverse complement strand
CGCCCCCGCCCCCGGCAGGTGGAACAAGCCTGTGTGCTAACCATCTGTCCCAAAATGCTCTGGCGCACGGTCCTCACCGCGCCTGCCCCATTACAGGTGGGACAGACGTGGGACTCGGTACCGCCGACGCCATCGCACACACCGCAGTTCTTTACGGTCTGGACGCTGACCTCGCGGTCGACCCCAAAGGCCGCCTCCCGCAGCGAGACCTCCACCTCGACCTCGGTGTCCCCGCCCCGGCTCGGCGCACGGCTCGCGGAGCCGCCGAAGAAAGATCCCGTATCGAAGCGATCCCCGAAGAAGGCGTCGAAGATGTCCTGAAAACCACCACCGAACGGGTCCCCGCCTCCCGGATACCCTCCACCGGCACCACCGCCTCGCGGCACTTGATGCCCGTAGGTATCGTAGGCGCGGCGGGCCTCCGGGCTGGAGAGGACTTCGTAGGCTTCGGTCAGTTCCTTGAAGCGTTCCTCGGCGTTCGAGTCCTCAGGGTTGGCGTCCGGGTGGTGGGATCGGGCCATGCGGCGGTAGGCTTTCTTTACGTCCGCATCCGACGCCTCGCGGGACACGCCCAGAACCTCGTAGTAATCACGCTTCGCCACGGTCTAAAACCTGGCGTCCAGGTGATTCGTTAGGGCTTCGGCGGCGGAGTGGACCGTCGCGATGGCGACATCGTACTCCATCCGCTTGGGTCCTATAACGCTCACAACGCCGTAGGGTCGCTCGTTGTGGCTGTAGGCGGCCGCGACGAGGCTCGTACCGTTGAGGTTCAGAAAACCGTTCTCAGCTCCGATGGAGACGACCACGCCCGCGCTCGACACCGAGCGTTGCAGTGCGTTGCTCATCAGCGCCAGCAGCCACCGGCGGCGCTCGAAGACCTCTATGACCGCCGAGAGGCTGCCGGGGTCGAGATCGTCCAGCCGCGCCAGAAGCGCCGACGCGCCCTGGATGAACACTCCGCGCTCCGTGGCGCGTCCGAGCACCTCGACGGCCTCGACGACCGCGCCAACGACCAGCGGGTTGTGCTCCGAGAGGGCGCGCCGGGCGGCGAGGCCGAGTTCCAGGTTCGAGCCGACGGGACGTCCGCCAAGCCACGAGTTTAGGGAAGCGAAGATCTCACGCAGTTCCTCCGCGTCTACCGTGGCGGGCAGCGTGACCGTCGCGCTCGACGAAGCCCCGCTCTCCAGCGAGACCACCACGAGCAGCGTGTTCCCGCGCAGCGGCAGGCAATCCACCCGCGCCAGAGCGTCCCCGAAAGCGCTTGGCCCCGCGACCACCGCCAACAGGCGTGTCACCTCGCTCATCCCCTCGGAGACGCCCCGGAGAAGGTCGTCCACGTTCCCGTGGCCCTCCGGCGTCTCGAAGGCGGCGGCCTCACCGGAACGCTGCTCCATAAGGGCGTCCACGTAGAAACGGTAGCCCATGTCCGTCGGTACGCGGCCCGACGAAGTGTGCGGATGCGTCAGCACCCCGACGGACTCCAGATAAGAGAGTTCCGAGCGCAAAGTCGAGCTGCTGGCGTCCACCACGTCCGTCAAGGCATGGCTGCCCACGGGCTCACCCGTGGAGATATACAACTCCACGGTCTTTAGAAGTACCTCGCGTTGTCTGGGGGAGAGGTTCATGAGGGCTGATTTTAACATGAGTGGGCCACGTCCCAAGCGTCGCCGAGCATCATCCGTTCTAAAGCCGCAAACGCCCTATGATCGGACCACCACGACCCCTTGCGCCTGGGCTAGATCCAGGATGCTTACTTCGTCGTGCGAGGTCATGGCGTAGAACTCGAACTCACCGATACCGTTGCTCCGCTCCCGCGCTTCCCGTCCGAGGACAAAGAAAATCGTATTGAATACAGAGAACCGTTCACGAACCAGTTCGACTTTCTCCACCTCCTCCCAGTGGAAGCGCACTTCGGGCATCTCGAAAACACCCATCAAACCCGTCAGGCCAGGGAAATTCTCGCGCAGCCGACCACCTCTCGCGCTCAGAGTAAGCCGCAGAAAAGGCCAACTGTACCAGAGCCTCCCAAACGGAGCACTTCTTGACTCGATCACCCCCGCTCCGACTAGATCCAGCTCGTTCTCGGGGAACCCGTGCTCCATCCGGCGATTCCTCTCAGATCCGCAAAGCCGCCAGGAACGCTTCCTGCGGGATCTCCACGCGCCCGACCTGTTTCATGCGCCGCTTGCCCTTTTTCTGCTGCTCCAACAGCTTCTTTTTCCGGCTGATGTCGCCGCCGTAACACTTGGCGATGACATCCTTACGGTAGGCGCGCACGGTCTCACGGGCGATGATACGCTTGCCATTCGCCGCCTGAATCGGCACCTCGAACTGCTGGCGCGGGATGAGTTCTTTTAGTTTCTCGACCAGGGCGCGGCCCCGGTAGTACGCCTTGTCGCTGTGCGAGATGATCGAGAGCGCGTCAACCACGTCCCCCGAAACCAGCACCTCCACCTTTACGAGATCCGAGACCTCGTACTCACGTGGCTCGTAATCGTAAGAGGCGTAGCCTTTGGTACGGCTCTTCAGGGCGTCGAAGAAGTCCGTGATGATCTCCGCGAGCGGCAGGTCGTAGGAGAGCTGCACCCGACGCGTGGATATGTACTCCATCCCGATGGAGACGCCGCGCTTCTCGTGGCACAGGCCCATCACCGCGCCAACGTGCTCCTTCGGGCAGATAATGGTCGCCCGCACGAGGGGCTCCCGGATCTCATCGAAGAACTCGGGCAAATCGCTCGGGTTCGTGATCTCCGTCATCTCCCCGTTTACCACGACTTCGTACTTCACCGACGGAGAAGAGGCGATAAGGTCGAGATCGAACTCCCGCTCCAACCGCTCCTGGATGATCTCCATGTGCAACAACCCGAGGAAACCACACCGAAACCCGAACCCCATCCGCGAGTTCTCCGGCTCGTAGAACAACGAAGCGTCGTTGAGCTGCAACTTGGACAGCGCGTCCCGCAACCGCTCGAAGTCGTCCCCATCCGTCGGATACAGCCCCGAGAAGACCGTCGGCAGCGCCTGCGCGTAGCCCGGCAGCGGCTCCGAAGCCGGGTTCTCCACGTGCGTGGCGGTATCGCCCACGCGCAGCGCCTCTATGTCCTTGAGGCCCGCGATCACGTACCCCACCTCGCCCGTCCCGAGCACAGTAAGCGCCGTCGGCTTGGGCGAGTAGCACCCGACCTCCAGAAGCTCGAACTGCTCCTCGGAGCCCATCGCCCGCACCTTGTCGCCTTTCTTCAACTCGCCGTCGAAGAGTCGGGCCAGCGAGACGACGCCGCGATACGGGTCATAGTAGGAGTCGAAGATCAAAGCCCGCGTCTCCTCGTACTCGCTCGTCGGAGCCGGAACCCGGTCCACG
>JACDDK010000154.1 GCA_013817025.1 Rubrobacter sp. | reverse complement strand
CCGCCAGACGGCGTTGTTCTCGGCTACCATGCCCGGCGCTATAAAAGGAATCGTCGAGCGTCACATGCGCTCTCCGAAGTGGCTGGCCGTGGAGTCCGTGGCGCCCACGGTAGATTCCGTGGAGCAGGTTTATTATAGGGTGGATGGCCGCGACAAGACGAAGGCTTTGCGGTCCCTGATCGACGCTGAGGACGACTCTTTGGCGATAGTGTTCAGGCGCACCAAGCACGGTGCCGACAAGCTGCACAAGCAATTGGAGCGGGGTGGATACCGGGTTGGACTGTTGCACGGTGGCAAATCGCAGGCGCAGCGGGGCAAGACGCTCGCGGCGTTCACTAGCGGGCGGACTCGCATCCTAGTCGCGACCAACGTGGCGGCTCGCGGGCTAGACATCCCGAACGTCTCGCACGTCATCAACTACGACTTGCCCGAAGACGTGGAAACCTACGTGCACCGCATCGGGCGCACGGCCCGCGCCGGCAAAGAGGGCGTGGCTATAACGCTCGTCGGCGAAGCCGAGGTGCGGGATTTCAATAAGATCGAACGCGCCCTACCCGCCGGAGTGCGTGAGAACAGGCTGCCGCTCTCCGCGTAGAGTACGCAAAGCCGAGCTTTCATACGAACCTTCAGCTATCAGCCGTCGGCGTCCAGCCAGAACAAAAGGCTGAGCGCTGACGGTTTGTTGTTTGCGGCGCGGGCTCACCTGAGAAGTTAGACTGCGTGCTCTCTGTTCGAGAGGAAAACATGGAGGCTCGGTAGGATGGCTTTGTACGCTCTGAACTTGTTCGACCTGGCGGATAACGACCTGTACCGTCAATACTCCCGTCGCTCGGTGGCGGCGGTTGGCAAGCACGGTGGGCGGGTTGTGGCGCTTGGCAAGTTGGATAGGATTGTCGAGGGCGATGAGAACACGGAGCCGCGTACCGCGATGGTGTTGGTGGAGTGGCCGTCGCGGGAAGCGTTCGATGCTTTTCTCGGGGATCCGGAGTACGAAGACTTGCACCCGCTGCGCGAAGACGGAACGCGCAATTACCTGTGGTGGACTTACGAGAAACTGGAGGACTTGCGTCCGCTTTTGCCGTAGATCTTTCGCGGCGCGATCAGCGGGGCGCGATGTGTCGGTTGACGGAGCAAATGACTGAAAATCATAGTACCCCTGGTTCGAGTCGAGATTCCGCTTTTACTCAAGCCACTCGAAGATGTCGAAGGCCGCCGACCGTTCACTACGAGGTCGAAGAGAAGCGGGCCTGGGAACAACCCCCGGTCCGCTTCTCGCGGGCTGTTTTGAAGCTCTGCTAGTTGGCGTCGTTCGGGAAAACCACGTCTTCGCAGTCGTCGGCGACGATGTCGGCACGGTCGGCGGAGACTGTGTCGAAGCC
This sequence comes from Rubrobacter sp., assembly GCA_013817025.1. GTDB lineage: Bacteria > Actinomycetota > Rubrobacteria > Rubrobacterales > Rubrobacteraceae > JACDDK01. The sequence continues at coordinate 2,047 of JACDDK010000154.1, read as the reverse complement.
GGGGCCGCAGGATATTCTGTCCGTCGAGCCGGGCTCGTCGTAGGACTCGCCGGAAGTGCTGCCAAAATAGTCGTCGCCCGTGCCACCCTTGAGCACGTCGCGGCCGGTGCCGCCGACGATCACGTCGTCACCGCCGCCGCCGGAGATGACGTCGTCGCCCGCACCGCCCATGAGGCCCACGAAGACGTGCCGGGAGGCGTCGTCGCCGGAACCGCCGAAAATTCTATCGTCGCCGGGTCCGCCGAAGACGAGGTCCCGGCCCCCGTTGCCGTTCAAGGTGTCGTCGCCGCCACGTCCGTCGAGGAGGTCGTTCCCCGCTAGCGCCGTGATGCCGTCCGCACCCTTCGTACCCCGAAGGTCGTCCTTGCCGACAGTACCGCCGACGGTTGCCGCAACGGCGATGCCGGAGCAGAGTGTGAGCAGGAGGGCTGTGACCACCACAACCTGAATCGTCTTCGTCATCTTCGCCCCCTTCTCGGGTCTCGCTAGCTCTTCCAGTCTACGATTGCATCTTAAGTGGCGCGTATTACAGAACGCACGTCGATACGGTAACTATTCGGTAACAGTTCGTGGGTGTTCTCGGCGTGGCGGCGGACGTGGATGTCGGATAACATGCGACCCATGCCGACGAGATCCGCAAAAGGCGAAAGATGAGCACGCTTCGCAGCCTCGCCGACCCCAAGAGCGACGCTTTCCGGAGCAACACCGAAGCCTACGAGGAGCTTCTCGCTGAACTGCGCGAACGCTCCGCCGAAGCCCGGCGCGGTGGGGGAGAGAAGGCCCGCAAGCGGCACGAGGAGCGCGGCAAGTTGCCGGTGCGCGAACGCGTGGAACGTCTCCTCGACCCCGGCACGGCGTTTCTGGAACTCTCCCCGCTCGCGGCGTTCGGGATGTACGACGGGCGGGTTTCGGCCGCTGGTATCGTCACCGGGGTTGGGCGGGTCGCCGGGCGCGAGGTGATGGTCGTCGCCAACGACGCGACCGTGAAGGGCGGCACCTACTACCCGATGACCGTCAAGAAGCACCTGCGGGCGCAGGAGATCGCCGAACAAAACTATCTGCCGTGCGTGTATCTGGTGGATTCCGGCGGCGCGTTTCTGCCGCTTCAAGACGAGGTGTTCCCCGACCGCGAGCACTTCGGGCGCATCTTCTTCAACCAGGCCCGGATGAGCGCGAAGGGCATTCCGCAGGTCGCGGCGGTGATGGGCAGTTGCACGGCGGGTGGGGCGTACGTACCGGCGATGAGCGACGAGGTCGTGATCGTGAAGGGAACCGGAACCATCTTCCTCGCCGGTCCACCGCTCGTGAAGGCCGCCACCGGCGAGGAAGTCTCCGCCGAGGAGCTTGGTGGGGCGGACGTGCATACCCGCAGCTCCGGCGTAGCGGATCACCTCGCCGAGAACGACGAGCACGCTCTGGCTATCGTCCGATCCATCGTCGAGAACCTGAATACGAACAAGCGCCCGCCGTGGACGGTCGAGAAACCCGAGGAGCCACTCTACGACCCCGCCGAACTCCCCGGCGTGGTACCGCGGGACTACCGAACCGGCTACGATGTGCGCGAGGTCATCGCCCGAATAGTCGACGGCAGCCGCCTGCACGAGTTCAAGCCGCTGTACGGTGCGTCGCTGGTCTGCGGCTTCGCCCGAATCATGGGGCATCCGATGGGAATTCTCGCCAACAACGGCATCTTGTTCTCGGAGAGCGCCCGCAAGGGAGCGCACTTCGTAGAGTTGTGCTGTTCTAGGGGGATACCGATGGTGTTCTTGCAAAATATAACGGGCTTCATGGTCGGCAAAGAGTACGAGGCAGGCGGCATCGCCCGCGACGGCGCGAAGCTGGTGATGGCCGTCGCGAGCGCCAACGTCCCGAAATTCACGGTTATCGTCGGCGGGTCGTTCGGGGCTGGCAACTACGGGATGTGTGGCCGGGCCTACTCACCGCGTTTTTTGTGGATGTGGCCGAACGCTCGTATTAGCGTGATGGGTGGACAGCAGGCCGCCAACGTCCTGCTCACTGTTCAGGAAGACAACCTAAAGCGTGACGG
>JACDDK010000153.1 GCA_013817025.1 Rubrobacter sp. | reverse complement strand
GCCGCCCGCTTCGACGACGAGTTGACGATTCGCATCGAGTTGACGGACCTCGGGCACGCTTCGTTGAGCTTCGCCTACACGCTGTCGCGGGGCTTGGAGGTTATCGCCACGGGGTCTACGCGGCACGGGTGCGTGGAGGTTTCGACGGGTAGGCCGGTACGGGTTCCGGCGGAGTATTCGGCGCTTTTGCGGTAGGAAGGTTCTCTAGCGCCAGCGGCGCAGGCCGAATAGTAGGAGGGCAGCCGACACGGCGACCGCCGTCGCTACGAGGACTACGTCCGAGAGAGCGCCCACGCGCTCGCTCACGACGGGCCAGTTGCGGCCGAGGAACATGCCGAGGCTGATGAGCAGCGTGTTCCAGAGGGCCGAGCCGGCGGTCGTCAGCAGCGTGAACTGGAGCAGGGGCATCTTCAGGGCGCCGGCCGGGACCGAGATCACGCTTCGGATGCCCGGTATCAGGCGGGCGAAAAGCACGATCCAGGCCCCGTAGCGCTCGAACCAGTCGTCCGCCCGGTCGAGATCCTTGTTCGTGAAGCGCAGGATACGACCGTAGCGTAGGATGGCCGTGCGTCCACCCCATCGCCCCACCGCATAAAGAATGAAAGCCCCGACGAGCGCCCCCGCCGTGGACGCGACGAGCGCCCCGAGGAAACCGAACTCCCCACGTCCCACCAGGAAACCGGCCAGAGGCAGAATCACCTCGGACGGGATGGGGGGAAAGAGGTTCTCCACCAGGAGCAGCAGGAACAGCCCGAGGTAGCCGAAGTTGCGCATGATCTCTTGCACCCAACCGCCGAGGTCGCCGAGCAATGCTTTACCTCGCGTCTCTGGACGGCGATGAACTACGTGAATGTATCGATAAACGCACGGGAGCTATTCTAATCTCTTGTCAACCACGAGCGTAGCGGCGGCGGGCCAGAGCACCGACCAGCCCGAGAGGGACGGCCGTCGCGGCGGCCAGGGCGAAGAGCAGCGGGAAGCGTCCGGCTTCGGCCAAAGGGGCGGCGAGGGTGGTGGAGATGCCGCTACCAACGAAGAGGGCGGCGGCGAAAAACGAGATCACGGTGGCGCGGGCGTCGGGCGCGACCTCGGTAGCCCAATTCTGGAGTGTGGGATGCATGAACGCGAAGCCGCCTCCGACCAGAAACGCGGACAGGGCGACTCCGGCGAAGCTCTGGCTCAATGCGCCGGTCGCGTATCCCGCAGCGAGCATGACGCCACCGACCATTATCAGGGTTGGCTTGCCGGACGTGGCGGCGAGTCGAGGCGCCACCTGACTCCAAACAAGCGTCGCCAGCCCGAAGAGCCCGACGGCCAGCCCCGAGACCGCCGCGCCGTAACCTTCGGCTTCGAGGGACGGGGCGAGGTAGGTCAGGAAACCCAGGATCACACCTCCCTCCACGAGCGCCAGAAACACTACCAGCATCGCCCACGGCGACTTTATAAAGCTCGTAACGCCCGCGAGTGGGCCAGCGTCGGTGTGTTCGGGCTCCGGCAGCCGCGAGAGCGCGAGCCCGAGCACGACAGCCGCCACCACCGGGACGGCGAAGGCCACGCGCCAGAGATCTAAGTACGCTGCCACGCCCGCCGCCGCCGTCGAGAACGCCGTCGCCAAGCCCGACGTGGCGAGTTGGTTCGAGAGCGCCTTCTGGCGGGCGTCGGCGGGGACCGCGTCACCGATGTAGACCAGTGCCGCGGGGATCACGGCGGCGAACAAAGCCCCCGTTACAGCCCGAGCCACCACGAGCACCACGAGGCTCGGGGCGAAAGCCGACACTAGGCCCGGCACGAGGACCCCGATCAGGGCGAGCCGTATCACGCGCACCCGCCCCAGCCTATCCGACAACAGCCCCCACACCGGTTGCATCAGCCCGTAGAGCAAAAAGTACAGACTAGCCGCCGCCGACATCTCCGCCAGCGAGACGTCCAGCGCCGCCGCGATGGTCACCAACATCGGCGCGATGGTGAAGCGGTCGAACGTGCTCAGAAACGCCGACGCCTGAAGCAGCCGAAGACTACCCTTCAGGCTCGCCGCGTCGTCCTTCACCTGTTGTCCGTCTCGTTCACGCAGGCAACCTTACGGTAGTAGCCCGTCTGCGGCAAGTATGGTTTTTACGAAGGGGTGCTGATCCCGGCGTCCGAGGAATTATCATCGCGTTTGTCACAATAACTCGGGCTGTTTCGTCCTTGGCTGTAGAGGCTAATGAAGTTCACGACGACCGTGGGTACAGTTCACTCAAGCGAGCGTCGCGGGAGGTGAGGATGAAATGAGCGACTCCGGAGTGTTCGACCGGCACCGGATACTGCTGTTCTCCATAGCGTACCGGATGCTTGGCAGCGTGATGGAGGCTGAGGATGTCGTGCAGGAGGCGTTCGTGCGCTGGGAGCGGGCGGACGATTCGGACGTGCGCTCACCGAGAGCTTATCTCTCCACCGTGGTGACGCGCTTGTGTCTGGATCAGCTCGGCTCCGCGAGGGCGCGGCGCGAGGAGTACGTCGGTCCCTGGCTGCCAGAGCCGCTGCCGACCGATACAGAGTCCGACATCGCCGAGACAACCGTCCTGCACGAGTCGATCTCGATGGCTTTTCTGGTGCTGTTGGAAAGCCTGAGCCCGCTGGAGCGAGCAGTATTCCTCTTGCGCGAGGTCTTCGATTACGATTACCCCGAAGTCTCGCGTATCGTAGGCAAGAGCGAGGCGAACTGTCGGCAGATAGCCCGGCGAGCGCGAGGGTTTGTATCGTCCCGGCGACCGCGCTTCGAGTCGTTATCAGCCAAGGGAGAGCAACTCGTGGGGCGCTTCGTCGAAGCCTGTCAGAGTGGCGACCTGGATGGTCTGCTCGGGTTGCTCTCCGCCGACGTGACGCTCTACTCCGACGGCGGCGGCAAGACCCGCGCCGCGCTCAACCCGATCCACGGTCCGGGCAGGACTGCCCGGTTCCTATTGGGCATCCTCGGCAAAGTTCCACCGGGCTTCACCACCCGAATTGTCCGGATCAACGGCGGCCCCGGTGTCGTCGGCTATGTGCATGAACAACCGATGAGCGTAGTGACGCTCGACGCCGCGAGCGGCGAAATACACAACATTCGCATCGTGGTCAACCCGGAGAAACTTGGAGCCATACCATCCCTGACCGTGCCGGGCGCAAAAAAACAACCCCGGAGAGACCATGAGTAGAGGAGGCATGATGGATGTTATGAGAGAAGAATACAAGACTGGGTGGGGAGTTCGGATCGGCTTACTGTTCCTGGCCGCGTCCGCGTTGCCCGTTGGGTTGTGGGCTTTGATCTCCCCCCGCTCCTTCCACGATGATTTCCCAGCCGCGGGTAGACACTGGATCTCGGCTCTCGGCCCTTACAACGAACATCTCATAACGGACGTGGGCGCGGCGTATCTGGCTCTGGGCGTTCTTCTAACGTTAGCCGGGATACTGCTCGGACGGAGCCTCGTGCGCGTCGCACTCGTCTCGTGGCTCG
>JACDDK010000152.1 GCA_013817025.1 Rubrobacter sp. | reverse complement strand
CGGGTACGTTGCGCGAGTCGGTCGAAAATAGGTTTAGGAGATTGAGCGCGCAATGATCGTCGCCGTGGGTGTTTTGGGTAGAAAACTTGCGGCGGCGTGGGTTTCGACGTGGAGCCGGGGGTAGCCCGGCGCGTCCGGAGCGAGATGAGAATCGCTATCCTCACCGAGACCTTCGTGCCGGCGTTGGATGGCGTCGTCACGCGCCTGCGGAGCACCATCGACGAACTGCTTACGATAGGTGACCAACTTCTGGTCGTTGCGCCGAAATACGGCGAAGGTCCGGCTTACTACCACGATGTCCCCATCCACCGGGTATCCAGCGTGCCATTTCCGCCGTACCCGCAAGTCAAGATGGCATTCATCAACCCCGGCGTCGGACGCGCCCTCAAGAAGTTCGCCCCGGACCTGATCCACGCCGTAAACCCCTTTGTCCTCGGTGCGGGCGCCCCGTTCTACGCTCGCAAACTCGGCCTACCGCTCGTCGCCTCGTATCACACCAACGTAACGACCTACGCTCGCTTCTACGGCCTCGGTTTCGCGGACGGTGCCGGGCGCTGGCACACGCGACGCATCCACGACAAGGCCGACATAAACCTCTGTACTTCCGAGGCCACCCGCGAATACCTGCAAGGCGAGGGCATAAAGCGCCTGCACGTGTGGCCACAGGGCGTGGACACGCGGCGTTTCCATCCGAACAAATTCTCCAAAGAGTGGCGGGCCAAGCTCTCCGACGGGCATCCGGCGGATCCGCTCCTGCTCTACGTCGGGCGGCTTGGACACGAGAAGAACATCGGGAGCTTACGGAGCGCGCTGGACGCGGTCCCGAACGCCCGTATGGCCTTCGTCGGAGATGGTCCGGCGAGGCGGGAGCTAGAAGAGGTCTTCGTCGGCACGCCGACGGTTTTTCTCGGGACGCGGCGCGGTGAGGAGTTAGCCGCCGCCTACGCCTCAGCGGACGCCTTCGTGTTCCCGTCCACCACGGAGACTCTGGGTATGGCGATGATAGAAGCCCTCGCGTCGGGGTTGCCGGTGATCGCCGCTCGCACGGACGCTACCGGCGAGGTGGTCGAGGACGGCGTGAACGGTTTGATGTATGAACCAGGCTCCGCGGACTCGCTCGCCGGGGTCGTTCGTCGAATCCTTGGTGACGAGGAACGGCGCGTTCGGCTCGGGCGCGGGGCTCGCGCCGCAGCCGAGACGCGAGGCTGGGCGCGTGCCACCCATGCGCTACGCGATTACTACGAGATGGCGCTGGCGTCGCGGTGAACAAGCGCGAAAAGATGAAGCAGGGAAGTATCCGGTTCTCGAAGTTCTCGATGGTGGGGCTGTTGAACGCGGTCGTGGACATAGGGGTACTAAACCTGTTTTTGTGGCTGCAACCCACGCGGGAGCCGGGCCTGCTATTGCTCTACAACGGTGTCGCGCTCGTGCTGGCGAACGCTAACAGCTACGTGTGGAACACGATGTGGACCTTTCGGGGGAGGTCCGAGCACGGGCTGCGGCAGACTACGCTCTTCGTGCTTCAGGCGGTCCTGAACATCGCGGTGAGCAGCGGGATCTTCTGGGCGCTTATCCATCCGCTGCTGACGGATACCGATATTCCCGCGTACCTGGTGGGCAACGTGGCGAAGATCATCTCGGTCCTCGTCGCCTCGACCATGAGCTTCTTCCTGATGCGCTACCTGGTGTTCTCACGCAAGCGGTGGTTTAAGGGACGCTTGTAAGCCGTTGGCGACCGTGCTAAATTATCGCCGCGCGAACGCAAGCGGGAACGCGGGCGCGGCAGCGTTGCGGAAGTAGCTCAGTTGGTAGAGCATCACCTTGCCATGGTGAGGGTCGCGGGTTCGAATCCCGTCTTCCGCTCTGGCCGTAGGGGGCATCCTGGGGTCACCCAGGCGGCATGGCCGAGTGGTTAGGCAAGGGTCTGCAAAACCCTGTACCCCGGTTCGATTCCGGGTGCCGCCTCTCGCAACCGGATACGGGCGATTAGCTCAGGGGGAGAGCGCCTTCCTGACACGGAGGAGGTCAGTGGTTCGAATCCACTATCGCCCACTTTGAGGTTTCAGCCGCCGGATTGTTTTGGTCGTCAGTTTCGCAGTCGCGGTTTTGGCCGCCGTAACTATTTTGTGTTTCGCTTATGCCAGAGTCGTGGAGTTTCTCGAAGTGGATTGGTGCTCGGATCTCGGCGGTGCTTTGGATTGTGTGTTTGACGAGTGCTCGTCTTGGAACCAACCGCCACGGTAGAGCGTGATTTTCGATGGGCCGAATCCGAATGTGGTGAAGTCTGCGTTTCGGTTTGGATGGTGGGAGGGACCATAGCTCGCGTAGGTTCGTCGCGGTGTACTAAACTGCGTGGTAAGCGCGCTCTGGAGCCGCATCTTACAAAACTCGTATCTAGAAGGACGGTTATATGGCTGCGGTAAGACTCCCCGATGGTAGAAATATCGATATAGAACCGGGCCAAAAGGCCCGCGACGTGGCCGAGACCATCGGCAAACGCCTTGCCCGCGACGCGCTCGTGGCGAAGCTGAACGGTGAGCTTATAGACCTCGACGCCCCGCTGGACGGCGGCGGCGACTTCGAGGTAATAACGGGCGACTCTAACGAAGGGCTTGAGGTCCTGCGCCATTCCACGGCGCACGCGATGGCGCAGGCTATTACGGAGCTGTATCCGGGGAGCAAGCTGACCATCGGGCCAGCCATCCAGGACGGTTTCTACTACGACATCGAAGTCGAAGGCCGCATCACAAACGACGATTTACCGCGTATCGAGGAGAAGATGCGGGAGGTCGTCGGGCGCAACCTCCCGATAACCCGCGAGGAGGTTTCGAAGGCCGAGGCCGGGACCCTGTACAAAGATAATCCGTACAAGGCCGAGCTGGTAGCGGGGTTGGAGGACGGAGAGATCACGGTCTACAGGCAGGGAGAGTTCTTCGACCTCTGCCGCGGCCCGCACGTCCCCTCGACCGGCAGGCTCGCGGCGTTCAAGCTCCAGAACATCGCCGGCGCCTACTGGCGCGGTGACGAGAATAACCCCATGCTCACCCGCGTCTACGGCACGGCGTGGCCGACGGAGAAGGAGCTAAAAGCGTATCTGCGGCGATTGGAAGAGGCTAAAGCGCGGGATCACCGCAAGATAGGCCGCGACCTCGACCTCTTCACGTTCTCCCCGGATATCGGCGCTGGAATCCCAATCTTCCTCCCCAAAGGCGAGACGCTGCGGCACCTGATGGAGACCTACGTGCGCGAGGTGCAGACGCGCCACGGCTACGACCATGTCTGGACCGGCCACCTCGCCAACGAGAGCCTGTACGTCAAGTCCGGCCACATCGAACACTACCGCGAGGATATGTTCCCCCCGATGGTGGACGGCGACGCCCGCTATCGCCTCAAGCCCATGAACTGCCCCAGCCACATGACGCTCTTCAACACGCAGTCCCATTCCTACCGGGATCTCCCCCTGCGCTACGCGGAGTTCGCCACGCTGTATCGCTAC
>JACDDK010000151.1 GCA_013817025.1 Rubrobacter sp. | reverse complement strand
GCCACGCGAAGAGACCGACTAAGAAGATCAGGAACAGTACCGCCCCCACAGAGCGCGGGGCCAGGGTCTCGAAGAGGCGTTCGACGAACCTCTGGGAGAAGAAGTTGTCGACGAGTTGGGAGCCAATAGCGACGAGAGAGAGGGCCACCCCGATCTGGCCGCTCGTGGCACCCGCTATGAGCAAATCCCGCGTCGAGAGCTTTCGGATAATCTGCGGCCCGGCCTCTTCCGCTTCGGTGGTTGGAGCGGCGCGCGCGCCTTCGATCTCGCGTCGCAGCGTCTCCACGGCGGCGCGGTCGAGGGCGGAGAGGGCGGCGTCGGGCTCCGTTCCCCCACCCCCCGCCGTCTCCACGCGCACCTCGTACACACCGAAGAGCCGCTGCAAGAGCCCCTGAACGGTATCCACGGACTGGACGTGTTCCAGGGGAATGGTCCGTTCGTTTTTCTGGATGACGCCGCCGCGCAAGCGGAAAGCTCCGCCGGAGACGTCGTAGGTCGTGGCTCGCCACGAGAGGAATCCCCAGATGACCGAGAACACTATCAGCGCGACGACGGCGGCGACGATCAGGGTGATGGTCAGGAAATCGAGACCGCTGCTGAAGATGACGACTACGCCAGGGATCGCGGCGGTGCTGATCCAACGCCGCAGGGACTTGACAGCCCCGATGAGCATGGCCGCGGGATGGAGCTTGCGGACCTCGCGGGTGTTGTCGGTATCAAAGCTCATCCCGCTCCCGCGCTAGTTCGGAGATGCGGTCGCGCACCTCGGCGGCTACCGGGGCGGAGAGTTCGGGGATGTGGTTCGGTCCGGCCGCCGTGTAGAAGATGACGGTCGCAAGCCCGAAGCGCCGCTGCAACGGACCGCGCTGGGTGTCGACGTGCTGGATGCGCGCCAGCGGCACGAGGGTTCGGTTCACCCAGATTATGCCGCGCTGAAGGTCAACCTCTTCGGCCCGGATCTCATACCGCCACCGCCGCCACCGAAGTGCCGGTAAAATCCCCGCCACGAGTACCATCAAGGCAACCGCCGCAACGAGCGGCAATGCCGCGATCAACAACGAAACTTCCACCACCCGCAGCAGGATCCAGCCCGCGAAGCCCGCACCGGCGAGCACCGGCAGAAATCCCAATGAGCCCGAGATTCGCCACAAGGTCTTCGCCTTCGGGTCGAGCCTCTCGGCGGGTTCGGCCTTCAACGTCGGGAGCTCAGACCGCAGGGACCACCGGAAGCAACTCGGGCTTGCCGCGCAAGTCTTTGGCGGCGAGTTGCCCGCAGGCGGCGTCGATGTCCTCGCCCCGGCTCGGCCGCAGCGTCGCCGAGAGTCCCCGGTCCCTCGCGTGGTAAAGAAACGCCTTCGCGTCCTTTTTCGAGGTCGCCTCGAAGCCCGTATCCGTCCAGTTGAAACGCAGCATGTTCAGGTGGTAGAGAGGGTGGTCGAGGAGCTTGGCGAGTGCTACGACGTGGCGCGGCTGATCGTTGACCCCAGCCAGCAGCGTGTACTCGAAAAAGAGTTTGCGGCGGGTCTTGTCCACGAAGTATTGGGCGGCGGACATCAGCTCTGGGATGGAGTGGCGGGAGGCTACGGGCATGATCTCGCGCCGCTCCTCCTCGAACGGGGTGTGCAGCGAGATCGCCAAATGGAACTGCTCCGGCTCGTCGGCGAAGCGCCGGATCTTGTCCACCAGCCCGCTGGTGGACACCGCGATGTGCCGCGCCGCGAGCCCGAACCCGTCGGAGTCGTTCAATACTTTCAGCGCGAGTAGCGTGGCGTTGTAGTTGAGCATAGGCTCGCCCATCCCCATCACGACGACGTTGGAGATGCGCTCGGGCGCTACGTCGCGGGCGGCGACGAAGACCTGTTCGGCGATCTCACGGGCGTTCAAGTTGCGCTTTATCCCAAGAAGTCCCGTCGCGCAGAATTTGCAACCCATCGCGCACCCGACCTGCGTCGAGATGCACACGGTGTTGCGGCCCTTCTCCGGGATCATGACCGTCTCTATCAGGTGTCCGTCGTGCGCCTTGAACAGGTACTTCCGGGTCCCATCCGTCGCCCGCGCTATCCGAACGATCTCCAGCGTAGCCGCCGGGACTTCCTCGGAGAGTGCCTCGCGCAGGGCTTTCGGCAGGCTCGTGGCCTCGTCCCAGTCGCGCACGAGCGACTCGGTAATGGCCGCGTAGGCTTGCTTTAGCCGGTAGGCGGGTTCGCCGCGGGCTTCGAGTGTTTTTTGTACGTCCGGTAGGAACTGCGTTGCCTTCATGGTGCCTCTCTGTAGTGATTACGGGGGGATTATACCGGGAGCGGCGAATGGTGCGGTTAGTGAGGCGGTAAAAGGGCGCGGGCGGCGGTAGAATTCCGGGAGATGACCGTACTCGACTTATTCATAGGGCTGTTCATGGCTCTGATCGTGCTTCGCGGCGCTCGGACGGGTTTTTTGGCGGGCGTGTTCTCGCTGGTCGGCGTCGTCCTCGGGGCGGCTCTGGGCTCGCGGGTGGCACCCTTGATCGTACCGGAGGATCAGAGCGCCGTCTTCGGCGCGGCACTCACCCTGGCGAGCATCGTCGCGTTTGCGGTGCTCGGAGACGTTTTGGCCCGGATGCTCGGCGGCTCGCTACGCTCTCGGATGCGCGAGGGCTCAGTCTCCGACAGACTGGACGGCTTGGGCGGCGCGGTGCTCGGGCTGGCGCTCTCCTTAGTGCTCGTATGGTTGCTCGGCGTCTTCACGCTCCAGACCCCGCCCCTCTCGGACCTGCATCCGGCTGTAAAAGAATCCCGGATACTTCAGGCCCTCAACGACCGGATGCCCTCGGAGCTTCTCACCGAGGCCGTAGCGAAGTTGGACCCGCTACCTCAGATACGCGGTCCCGAAGCCGATGTGGCCGACCCCAACGAAGGCATTACCGGTGACCCAGAGGTGCTCGCGGCCCAGTCGCGGCTCGTGCGGGTGCAGGGGATAGCGTGCGGCTACGGTGTCGAAGGATCCGGCTGGGTGGCCGCCCCGGACCTCATAGTGACCAACGCCCACGTCGTAGCCGGCGAGGTCGCCACCAGGGTGCAGCCTGGCGGGGTGGGACGCCGCTACCGCGCCGAGGTCGTGCTCTTCGATGCCAAAAACGACGTAGCCATCCTGCGAGTTCCGGGCCTCGGTATGCCGACGCTGCCGCTCGCCGAGCCCGAGGTCGGAGAGACCGTAGCGGTATTGGGCTTCCCCGAGAACGGCCCGTTCGATGTGCAGCCCGCCCGTACCGGCGAGACGCGGCGGGTCATCTCCACAAACGCCTACGCCCAGGGTCCCGTCGAGCGCACCGTCACCAGCTTCCGCGTCTACGTGCGCCCCGGCAACTCCGGTGGCCCGGCGATCAACGCCGACGGTGAGGTAGTCGCCACTATCTTCGCCAGCCGCGCCGACTCATCAAAGAGCGGCTACGGCATCCCCACCGAGATACTAAGCCAACACCTGCAACTAGCCGCCCAAAGCACCGGTCCCGTCGACACCGGC
>JACDDK010000150.1 GCA_013817025.1 Rubrobacter sp. | reverse complement strand
GCATGATCCCCATGGTCATCCCCACGTTAACGAAGACGTGAAAAAGAAAGATAGTAGCCACCCCAACCGCCAACAGCACCCCAAAGCGGTCGCGAGAAATAGTGGCGATGTGCAGTATCCGCCAGATCAAAAGGAAGAACAGCAAGAGCAACAACCCACACCCCACGAACCCCAGCCGCTCACCGAGGTTCGAGAAGATAAAGTCCGTATGGTTCTCCGGCAGAAAGCCCAAGTTAGAGAGCGTGTTGGCGTCGATTCCCTTGCCTGTGAGGCCGCCGGATCCTATAGCGGTTTTGGACTGCGCCACCTGATAACCTACGTCGCCACTGCCCTCGGGGTCGAGGAAGACCGTCAGGCGGTCCATCTGGTACTCCTTGAGGATCTTGAACTTGATGACCACTACGGCCCCCACGACGGTCGCGAGCGCCAACATGGCGAGTTGCCAGAGCCTCGCGCCCGCCGTGAACGTCATTAACACGAAGACCGCCGCGAAGACGAGAGCCGTACCGAGATCCGGCTGCACGAAGACCAAGAATGCCGGAAGAGCGATGATGGCGATGGATTTCACGAAGACCATTCCGTCACCCACGTGGCGCTCGGCGAAGTAACCGGCGAGCACCACGACTACGCCGAGCTTTGCGAACTCGGATGGCTGCACCCGAATGGGGCCGAGGTCGATCCAGCGCTGCGCCCCACCGGCGGCGGCGCCCATGACGATGACCACCACGAGCATTAACACGACGGCGATGTAGATCCAACGCAAGTGCCGCTGCCAGATACGGTAGTTGATGAGCGCGAGCGGTATCGCTCCGGCGAGACCGGCGATGAAACCCATACCCTGGCTAATGGCGAGGCCCTGGCCCTCTCCCCCTCCGGCGACGTACACCGCGAAGATGCCGAAGCCGGAGAGAGCCAGCGTGACGATCAGGAGCATCCAGTCCAGAGAACCGAGCAGGCCCGGCGCCGCTTTTTCGACGGTTTTCGGCGCTGTCCGGGTCAGGCTACTCATCGGGTCTCCTTCGCGCGCACGACGTTCAACAACCATCCTCCCAAAACGTAGGCCAACACGGCGTTCAGCAGCGCGTCGGGCAACGCGCCTCCTATAATGTACCCTCCAACGGGCGGTCCCGTTGAGCTCGTCAGGTTCAGGGCGGTTAGGCTTACAAGATCGTAGGCGAAAACCGAGAGCCCGGCCACCTGAGCCAGCAGGAACCTCTCGGCGTTCTTGAGCCTTGCCGCGCCGACGCGCATGGAGAGCGTCGCGGAGATCAAACCACCCAGAGCTCCCACCCCGAAGAGCCCGCCGCCCAGAGCGTCCACGAGGATCCCGCCGAAGAAGCCCAGAAGCACCGCCTGAAGCTCCCGCAACCCGGCGACGGCGAAGACCACCGCGATCACGACGAATTTCGGCGAGAGCCAGCCGACGGCCACGAACGGCCCCACCACGGCTTCGAGTACCGCGGCAACCGCCACGACCACCGCCGCCCGCGGCACGGATGTCTCCGCCATCATGTACGACATCGGTCGGTTACCGGCTACCGTGGGATGCGGGCCGGGCTACCAATCGACGATCACCCGCACCTCTTCGAGGTCGTCCGGTCGCACGGCGGGGGTAACCACGATTTTCTTGAATTGATCTATATCCCGGGCGGTGGAACTCTCGACTTTACCCACCAACAGCCCCGGCGGGTACAACAACTCCTTCTCCCCCGCCCGTCCGCTGGTGATAACGTAGTCGCCCTTCTCGGCCCGGTCCCCGAGGTTAACGAGCTCGATACCAAGATACGCCTCCCAACTCGTCCCGAGCAACCCCTCGCCGAACGGAACGCCGTCCTCGGTCTCCGAAGCCGTCAACTCCCCCGTCTCCGGGTCCACGGTATCCGGTGGCACTATACGCACCCCCGCCGCGAACTCGGGGTCGGTCACCAGCAGCACCTCGGACGTGTGGTCCGTGACGCGCATCGTCCGCCCGACGAGCAAATTGTCGCCAACGACGACCGGCATCTCGGGCTCTATGCCGTCCGTCGTGCCGACGTCGAGGCGTATACGCTCGGAGAACTGCCCCCCGACCGGCGCAACGACGCGCGCGAGCGGCCCATACTCGTAGGTGGAGCGTTGTCCGTTCACCATCTCCCGCAGCCGCTCGTTCTCGCGCCGCAACCGCGACGCATCAGCGGTCAGGCCCTCATTTTGACGCACCTGTTGTTCGAATTCTTGTTTTTTATCGTCCTCGAAGACGCCCTCGACCCTGCCACGCACGTCCTCTATTGGCGAAGCCACGGTGGCTACGACGCCGCGTAAGGGTTGCAGTACCTCGGCGGCACCGAATTGAATGGTGTGGAGTGGGCCTTGTTCGCCCTCCTTGACGTAGATGGTAAAGAGGGTCAGGCTGGTTACACACAGGATGAGCAACGCCGCGAGACCGCTAGCCGCGCTGGATTTCCTGCGTCCCATAAAATCCTAACCGGAGGAGAGGGCGCTGCGGTAGTACTCCATCTCGTCGAGGGAGCGTCCGCTGCCGATAGCGACGCACATCAGGGGGTCGTCGGCGATGTGAACCGGGATGCCGGTCTCGCGCCGCAGGCGTTCGTCGATAAGCCGGAGCAGCGCGCCGCCGCCCGCCAGCACCATCCCCCGGTCCATGATGTCCGAGGCGAGCTCCGGCGGCGTGCGGTCCAGGGTATCCCGAACGGCGGCGACGATGGCGTCCACGGGGATGCTGATCGCCTCGCGCACCTCCTCGCTGGTGATGACGACGGTCTTCGGCAGCCCCGTGACCAGGTCACGGCCCCGAATCTCCGCCGACTCCTCCTCCTCCATGCGAAAGGCGCTGCCAAGCTCTATCTTCAGTTGCTCGGCGGTCTGCGTGCCGATGGCGAGCTTGTACTCCTTCTGGATATAGGTCGTGATGGCGTCGTCCACGTCGTCTCCGGCGATCCTGATAGAGGACTTCGTCACGATGCCGCCCAACGAGATCACCGCGACCTCACTCGTACCGCCGCCGATATCCACGATCATCGACCCCTGAGCCTCGTTGACCGGCAACCCAGCGCCTATCGAAGCCGCCAACGGCTCTTCGATGGTGAACGCTTGTCGCGCCCCCGCCGATTCGGTCGCCTCCTTGACCGCGCGAAGCTCTACGCCGGTAACGCCCGAAGGGACGCAGACGACCACCCGCGGCCCGATAAGCGAGCGGAAGATTCGGCGCTGCGGCTGCGCCTTGCGGATAAAGTACGCGAGCATCTTCTCCGTAACCTCGAAGTCAGCGATCACACCGTCCTTCAACGGCCGCAGGGCCACTATGTTACCCGGCGTTCGCCCGAGCATTCTCTTGGCCGTGGACCCGACCGCGACCACCCTGTCGGTCTTGGTGTCTATAGCCACGACCGAGGGCTCGGAGAGCACGATGCCCTGTCCCTTGACGAACACGAGCGTGTTCGCCGTCCCGAGGTCTATAGCAACGTCCCTCCCGAAAATTCCTCCAAACATACCGCGCCCCATCCGT
>JACDDK010000149.1 GCA_013817025.1 Rubrobacter sp. | reverse complement strand
TCCGGGCGGCCATCTCGAACAGCCGGACCACTTTGGGGTCGTCAAGCTCGAACTTCTGCGAGACGGGATGCAGCTTGAGCCCCTCGAAGCCGCGCTCGACGCACCGCTCGAACTCCCGCTCGTAGTCATTGTACGGGTTGAGGCGGAAGAACGGCACGAAGAAACCAGGGTGCTCCTCGTAGGCGCTCCAGACCACGTCGTTCGGCCCCGAGAAATCGTCGCGGGCGTTCGGGTCGTTCAAGGCGAAGACGATGGATCGTTCGACACCGGCGGCCTCCATGCGGGCTCGCAATCCGCTCCCGGTCATGGTGCGACCGTCCACGTCCGCGCCGATGTGGGCGTGGGCGTCGAAGACCTCGGTGCCGGACGGAATCTTCTGCCGCACCCATTCCCACACGGGTGCCATCGCGCCGCTCGTCAGGACGGCTACGTCGTGCTCGCGCTCCGCTTCAGTCGCCAAAAGACCGCCGATCCAGCCGTGAAATTTCGTATACAACGACCGCGCAATGTTAACAGCAGCATTAGCCCGCCGCTCGGAAAGATAGTCTACCGACGACACCTCGGAGGCTGGCTCCCACCTTCCGCGCTACGCGAAGCCTGACCGATCTTCTCAACCAAAGTGTTGCCGGATGTTCACCGAAACGAACGGTCACCGCACGCCATCGAGGATCGGCCTATCCGGTGGGAACTACCTACGAATCCTCGCCGCGGCGCAGCGTAAGCACCGAGACGCGCGGGCCGTCCACGCTCTTTACGTTTAGGGTGACGCCCTCGGTCTCGACGGTGTCGCCAGGCTCGGGCGGGCGGCCCAGAGAGCCCAGGATGTAGCCGCCGATGGTGTCGAAGTCCTCGTTGGGGAGATCCAGGTCGAAGCGTTCGTTCACGTCGGTGATGGGGATGCGACCGTCGATGGCGTAGAGGTTCTCGCCGATCTTCTCAATGGCGGCTTCATCTTCGTCGAACTCGTCCTGGATCTCCCCGACTATCTCCTCCAGTACGTCCTCGATGGTGATAAGCCCCTCCACCGACCCCCACTCATCTATGACTATCGCCATCTGCAGCTTGCGTTCCTGAAAATTACGCAGCAACTGCTCTATCGGTTTGTTCTCCGGCACCACCAGGCAGTCCCGGATCAGGGGCCGTATGTCGAAGTCCTCCGGATCCTCCTTCGCCGCCCGAAACAGATCCTTGACGTGTACCGCGCCGAGGATGCGGTTGGGGTCGTCCTCGTAGACCGGGTAGCGAGTATAGCGCCCAAAGGCCGCCTTCTCGGCGAGTTCCTCCAGCGGAGCGTCATGAGGCAGGGCTTCGATGTCGGGTCTTGGGACCATGATCTCGCGCGCCACCGTGTCCCCGAAGTCGAAGACGTTGTTGAGGTAGTCGCGCTCCTCGGGATCGAGGATGCCGGACGCGGTGGACGAGGAGATCATAATTCGAAGCTCCTCCTCCGAGTGCGCTTCCGTCTCCTCCCCGAGCCGGATACCCCACGGACGCAACATGAAGTTCGTCGAGGTGTTCACGATCCAAACAATCGGCTGGAAAGGTAACCGGATAACGTCCAGCGGGCGGCTGATCCAGAGCGACACCTTCTCGGACTTCTGGATGGCGAAATACTTCGGCGCTTGCTCCCCGAACACCAGATGAGCGTAGGTGATGACCCCAAACCCGAGCACGACCGAGACAACCTCTACGACCCGCTCGCTCCCCACGCCAACGGCTTCGAGCAGCGGGCTAATAAGGTGCGATACCGCTGGCTCCCCGACCCACCCAAGCGCCAACGAAGCCACCGTGATCCCAACCTGACAAACCGACAGGTATGAGTCGAGATCTCCCAAAACCCGCCGAACCACCCGCGCCCGAGAGCTACCCTCCTGCTCCAACTGCTGAATGCGAGAATCCCGTACCTTCACCAAAGCAAACTCCGCCGCCACGAAGAAAGCGTTCAGCCCAATAAGGACCAAAGCGATAAACAGGTTAACCCAGGATAAAAGAGGCTCCGACACGGCTAGAGGCTCACGCCGACTGCGGGGCGGTCCTTCGGGCGTCGGGGGTGTCTGGAGTAGTGATCGTCCATCTTGTTACTTACCGGATTATACAGCAGCATTCTCCGCCCGCATAGGCCCGCTGCAAAACAAGCCCCTCGCGGGTATAGTCTCCATCTATGTACTCCAGCCAACGTCGCACCAGACAACGTCAACGAATCCTACTAGCCGCCGCCTTTCTACTACTGGCACTCCTGGCCCTCGGCGGTGCCGCCCTAGCCCTCCGGGATTCCCCCGAATCAGCGGACAGGGGTTCGAAAAACGAATCCCAAAACATCGAGAGCGCCGCCTCCGCAAGCAAGAGCGAGAACGTAAGACGGGTCGAAAAGCCCGAGAGTGGCGCGCCCGAGTCGCCGTCCAACCTCAAAGAGAGGCCCGAGACGGTAAAGGCCATCTACCTGACCGCTTACAGCGCGGGTGGAAACCTAGATCTCTACCTCGACCTCGTGGATCGCACGGAAGTAAACGCCGTTGTCATAGACGTGAAAGACGTAACCGGCGAGGTGATGTATCCATCCGAAGTGCCGCTGGCGAACGAGATCGGCGCGACCCGCGAAGTGCTCCCGGACCTCGAAACGCTAATGAAACAGCTAAAGGAGCGTGACGTTTACTCCATCGCCCGCGTCGCCGTCTTCGAGGACGACATACTCCCGCGCGAACGCCCGGACCTCGCGCCGTCCGACTCGACCACCGGCGGGCCGTGGCTCAACAACGCGGGTCAGGCGTGGTCCGACGGATACAGCCGGGAAGTCTGGGAGTACAACACCGCCATCGCCAAAGAGGCCGCCGAAGCGGGGTTCGACGAGATCCAATTCGACTACATCCGCTTCCCCTCCGACGGCCCGCTCGACACCCTCACCTACGAGGAAGAAACCTACCCCACCCGCGAAGACACCCTCGGCGCGTTCCTGAAGTACGCCGACAAAGAGTTGGAGCCAACCGGCGTGCGGATAGCCGCCGACGTCTTCGGCCTCGCAGCCACCGAGGACGGCGCGGGCGTCGGCCAGTTCATGGACAAGCTCGCCCCCCACCTCGACGCGGTCAACCCGATGACCTACCCATCCCACTACCCCATCGGCAGTTTCGGTTACGACGCCCCGAACGCCCAGCCCTATGAGATGGTCCGCGAGTCCATGAAAGACTTCGAAGAAGACACCAGAAAAGTCAACCCGGACATCGAGATCCGTCCGTGGCTCCAGGACTTCGACCTCGGCGACCCACCCTACGGCCCCGAGGAGATCAGAGCCCAAATGCAGGCCGTCTACGACTCCGGCGAGACCGGCTGGCTATTATGGAGCGCCTCCAACGAATACACCGAAGAAGCCCTAAAACCCGCCGTCGACGCCGAAATCGGCAACGAAGCAACAACCTCGGCCTCGCAATAAAAGAACCCGCGAACAAACGAAAGGCCCGGCGTAAAAACCGGGCCTTTCGTCTTCTATTCTCAAATCCTGTGGCCTGAAGC
>JACDDK010000148.1 GCA_013817025.1 Rubrobacter sp. | reverse complement strand
CCTGCGAGCCCTGCGCGACGCCCGCCCGGCGGTGTCCAGCCTCGCCACCGAGCACTCCAAACTCTCCGAGCGCGTCGAGGAGTTGATGCAAGAAATAGAGAAACTCTCCGGCGTCTCCTACGACGCC
Organism: Rubrobacter sp.; assembly: GCA_013817025.1. Classification (GTDB taxonomy): domain Bacteria; phylum Actinomycetota; class Rubrobacteria; order Rubrobacterales; family Rubrobacteraceae; genus JACDDK01. Next base: position 3,417 of record JACDDK010000148.1, on the reverse strand, counting down.
GAGAAGCATCACGCGGTGCGGGGAGAGAAGGACCGGCTAGAGCGGGCGCACGGTCGCGTCGAGGAGTTGGATCGCCGCCTCGCGCAACGCCCGCAGGTCGAACAAGCGCTCGCGGCGGCCCGGAAGCTCGGAGAGGAAGCCAAAACGAAGGTCGAGGAGTTGCGGGAGAAGGTCGCTTCTTTGGGCTTCGACGAGACGGCTTACGAGGCGTCCGTGGAGCGGGTGTCGGCGGCGGAAGCGCGGGTCGGGGCGCTGCGGGATTCGCGAGAGCAACTCGGAGGCGAGTGGAAGGACGCCGACCACCGCATCGAGCGGGCTAAGGCCGAACTAAAGCGCCTGGACGACGACCGCAGGCTCGCCAACGAGCGGGCGTCTTCCGCCTCGCGCATGGACGAGATGGATGGGTTGTTCACGGAGTTCTTCCGGGGGCTCACGGCGCGGGCGCGACCGATGCTGGAGGTCGAGGCGTCCAATCTGGTGCGGGACCTGACCGATGGCCGCTACGAGCGGATGGAGTTCGACGACAACTACCGTGTCCGGCTCCTCGACCGCTTCGACGACTCATACGCTATCGAGCGGTTCTCGGGCGGGGAGTCCGACGTGGCGAGCCTGTCGGCGCGGGTGGCGCTGTCGAGGATCGTGGCGGCGAGCGGCGGAAATACTTTGGGTTTCCTGGTTCTAGACGAAGTGTTCGGGTCCCTGGATGCGGGACGGCGCAACAACGTCCTCCTGGCACTAGAACGGCTAAAGCGGTCATTCGGTCAGATCTTCATAATCTCCCACGTCGCCGAGGTGCAGGAGTCGGCGCTGGTGGACGAGGTCTGGATGCTGGAGGAGGACGAGTCCGGCAAGAGCACCGTAAAGCGCATCGAGCAGAACCTCCGGGAGACCGACATGAAAGGTCTCTACGACGCCGGGCACGTCTAGAGCGGCCTGCGAAAAGATCGAACCTTTCGCAGACCGCGCCGCCCACAGCCACACGTGCTTCGAAGTGGCGGTTCGGTCGATTCGAGTAACGCTATAGTCCGCTTCCGAATCGGGTAAGACACCTTGCGTAACCGAGACGCAACGTGCGAACGAGAGGAGCGGACAGTGGGTCGTGGACGAGGAGAAGGACCGGGCGGACGGCGCAGAGACCCCGAAGAACGACGGGAAGGCCGCGAGGGACGAATGGATGGCGAACGTCAGGGCGGGCGCGAGCGTCCGGGCGGTCGTGAGCGTCCGGGCGAGCGGGAAGAAGGCGGCGATAACTTCAAAGAGAATGTAAAGGAGCGCTTGGAGCGCCACGGCGATCGCATCGACCGCCTCGAAAAACGCCTGGACCGCCTGGAGAACCGCTAGAAAGAACCAGCCTAAACTACGGCGGTGGTGAGTGAGTTCGCGCTCCACCGCCGTGGCTTGTGCGAAAGGTTGTTCCCTTTGTTCTATACTGCGCGTCCGCCATGCGGCGGGTGGGCGTCCAACCGTGACCAATCTAGAGCAAGAGGGAGCTGGTAGATGAATAGGCGAGCTAGGACGACCGTCGGGTACGGCGGATGCTTGTTGCTGGCATGTTTGTTGGGTTTTGGCGCGATCTCTTTTTCTCTGGCTCGTCCGGTGCCCGCCGCAACCACGGTGACGATGGTCGGTGCCGGGGACATCGCCGACTGTGGCAACACCCGCGACGAGGCGACGGCAAGGCTCCTCGGGAGGATCAGAGGCACCATCTTCACGCTCGGGGACAACGTCTACGACCGCGGCACCCGCGCCGAGTTCCGAAACTGCTACGCCCCGTCCTGGGGCAAGTACAAGAAACGCACCAGACCAGCCGCCGGAAACCACGAGTACTACACCAACAACGCGGCCCCCTACTACAACTACTTCGGTGCTCGCGCCGGAAACTTGAACAAGGGCTACTACAGCTACAACCGGGGCGCGTGGCACGTCGTGGTGCTCAATAGCAACTGCGATAAGGTCGACGGCTGCGGAACGACTTCGCGGCAGGGCAGATGGCTGCGGGCCGACCTCGCTAGAGACGATTCCAAGTGTACGCTGGCGTACTTCCATCACCCGCTGTACGCCTCGGGGGACAAAGTACAGACCGAATCCGTGCGGCCGTTCTGGAACATGCTTCACGCCGATGGCGCGGACGTAATACTCGCGGGACACGCCCACCGTTACGAACGCTTCGCCCCACAGACTCCCGCCGGCGTCCGTTCCCCGAAGAACGGCATCCGCCAGTTCATCGTCGGAACGGGCGGCAAACCGCCTTCGAGCGAGGCTGGTCCGAGCGACGACAACAGCCAGATCCTCAACGACAACACCCCCGGCGTCCTGAAACTCAACCTCGGGACCGCCTCCTATAATTGGAAATTCGTCCCCATCGCGGGAAAGAAATTCACCGACTCCGGCAGCGATCGGTGTCATTGAAGTTACGGGTGTCGACCGCCGTTCTCTAGCTGTTCGAAGGGATCGGCCCCAGGCGTTGGAGCAGGGCGCGGGTGGAGTCGTAGTCGAGGTCCACGACGCGCAGGTCGGACCCGCCACCGCCGGACGCGACGCGGGCCTCGAAGGTAGCCAGGTCCACGCGGCGTTGGAAAGGACTTCTTAGCGAGCTTCGGGATTGAAGCCGTCTGCGGGGGGCTATGGCTGTGGTGCGGGAGATGAAGCGGGAGCGCACCACGAGGCGGTCGTTGGCGAGAGCGAAACCAGCGGCGTTGTAGCGGATCAGGCCGTGGAGAGCGCCGGGGACTACGAGCAGCACGGGCAGAGCGGTCAAAACTACGGAGTCCGAGGCCAGGTAGATGGGCGTCGCTAGAGCGGCGGCTACGAAGAGGGCCGGTATCGCGGCGCGGACGGCGTAGCGTATTCGGGCGCGGCGTGGGAGTGCTTCCAGCGTTGCTTCGATAGCGAACTCGGGAGCGGTGGCTTCGAGGAGGGCTCGGACTTGCCGGCGCGGGAGAAGCGGGAATAGGGTCGTGGAGACGCCGGCGTCCTCGCCGTAACCGGCGCTCTCGACGCGGAGCATCGCGAGGCCGAACGGCTGGCGCAGTAGCCCCTCCACTATCCTCACGGCCTGGATGCGGGCGAGCGGTATCGTGGCCTCGCGACGCTCCAGGAGGCCACGCCGGATGTAGAGAAAACCCCCGTCGCGCGAAAGCGTGAAGCCCGAGTAGGCCAAGACGGTCCCGGCTATGGCGAGCAGCCACGCGAAGAGACCGACTAAGAAGATCAGGAACAGTACCGCCCCCACAGAGCGCGGGGCCAGGGTCTCGAAGAGGCGTTCGACGAACCTCTGGGAGAAGAAGTTGTCGACGAGTTGGGAGCCAATAGCGACGAGAGAGAGGGCCACCCCGATCTGGCCGCTCGTGGCACCCGCTATGAGCAAATCCCGCGTCGAGAGCTTTCGGATAGTTTGCGGCCCGGCCTCTTCCGCTT
>JACDDK010000147.1 GCA_013817025.1 Rubrobacter sp. | reverse complement strand
TCCACGCCGTCCGGCGTCCGCGCCTCAAGCCCCACCAACCCGCGCTCTTCCACTCCGAAACCTCCCCGTAGCCTGCGAAACCCTACTAATACCACGCCCCGAGCTTCCGCAACCCGCCTTGATCTACAAGCGTTCGGTAATAAAATATGAGCGTTGCAGACTTAGATTTAGTCTGTTGCGTTTCCCTTGTGTGGGGAAAGAAGGCGTTGAGGGTTTTTAGACGAATGAGAGGCGGTAGGCGGATGGTATGTGAGAACTGTGGAATTCGTCCGGCCAGCGTGCAGGTTTTTCAGCAGCAGGGTGGGCAGCGGGCGACGGCGTATTTTTGCACTCAGTGCGCGCGGCAGCTCGGCATGATCGGGGGCGGCGGAGAAGGCGGGATGAACCCGTTCGAGATGTTACAGAATCTTATACAGCAGCAAAATCAGGGACCGGGCAGCATGTTCGAGATGCTCTCCAGCGAGGCGCAGCAGGCCGTTATGCGCGCCCGTGAAGCGTCCGCCGGGACGACCCGCACGACGGCCATCGGCACCGACCACCTGCTCGCGGGCATCGTGACCGGCGAGAACGTGGCGACCCAGGCTTTGAGCCGTGCCGGTGCGGACGTCGACGGTATGCGCTCGCGTTTCTCCGAGTTCCGGGGTGAGCCTGGCGACGAGGTCTACACGTTCACCCCGAGCGCCAAGCGGGCGTTGCAGCTCTCCTACGCCGCCGCACGTCAGATGGGCGCGGGACAGGTCGGGACCGAGCATCTGCTGCTCGGCCTGCTTGGCGAGGGTGATGGGAATGCTTATCGCATCCTGCAGCAGCATGGGGCGAGCGACGCCGAAGCTCTGCGGCGCGAAGTATTGCGCCTCATGCAGCAGCGGGGGGCGCAGATGAACCCCGGTGCCGGGATGCCGGGAGCTGGCTCTGGTGGTTCGGGGATGGGCGGTGGTCAGGAAGGCCCGCCGAGCCGGACGCCGGTTTTGGACAGCGTCAGCCGCGATCTCACCCAGATGGCCCGCGACGGCGAGTTGGATCCGGTGATAGGCCGTGCCGAGGAGATAGCGCGTGTCGTGCGTATCCTGAGTCGGCGCACCAAGAACAACCCGGTTCTTATAGGCGAGGCTGGCGTCGGTAAGACGGCTGTGGCCGAGGGCCTCGCGCAGCGCATCGTGAGCGAGGATATCCCCGAGTCTTTGAGGGGCAAGCGCGTTTTGGCGCTCGACGTTGGCGGGCTCGTGGCGGGGACCCGTTTTCGGGGGGACTTCGAGGAGCGGATGCAGCAGATGATCAAGGAGTTGCAGCAGGAGGAAAAGGAGATCGTGCTGTTCATCGACGAGCTTCATACCCTCGTGGGGGCCGGTGGCGCGGACGGGGCGGTCAACGCCTCCAACATGCTCAAGCCGGCGCTCGCCCGCGGCGAGCTTCAGGTCGTGGGCGCGACCACGCTTGACGAGTACCGCAAGCACGTCGAGAAGGACCCGGCGCTTGAGCGGCGTTTCCAGCCTGTGCTGGTGGACGAGCCAACGGTGGACGAGACCGTCCAGATTCTGTTCGGCTTGCGCGACCGTTACGAGGCGCACCACCGCGTCCACGTCTCCGACGAGGCCATAATCGCCGCCGCGCAACTCGGCGACCGCTACATCACCGACCGCTTCCTGCCGGACAAGGCTATAGACCTGCTCGACGAGGCCGCCGCCGAGGTGCGGTTGCGTTCGACGGTGACGCCGGTCGACGTGCGGCGTATCGAAGAGGAGATAGCCGCCCTGGAGCGCGAGAAGGACGACGCCGTGCGCTCCGAGGACTACGAGGCGGCGGCCGGACTCAAGCAGCGTCAGGAAAAACTCAAGGCCGATCTGGAGCAGGAGCAAGAGGGCTGGGCTGGACGCCGCGAGACCGACGCGCCCGAAGTCGGGCGCGAGGATATCGCCCGGATACTCGAAGAGTGGACTGGCGTACCAGCTACCAACATCGTTCAGGAAGAGGCCGCGAGGCTTCTCAACCTGGAGGCCGTGCTGCACGAGCGGGTCGTGGGGCAGGAGCCGGCGGTGGATGCCGTGGCCGAGGCCATTCGGCGGGCTCGGGCCGGGGTCAAGGACCCCAAGCGCCCCGTAGGCAGCTTTATCTTCCTCGGTCCCACGGGTGTCGGTAAGACCGAGCTTGCGCGGACGCTCGCCAACTACCTCTTCGGCGGTGAGGACGCCATGATCCGGATAGACATGTCCGAGTACCAGGAGAAGCACACGGTTTCCCGCCTCGTCGGCGCGCCTCCGGGATACGTCGGCTACGAAGAGGCCGGGCAGTTGACCGAGGCGGTTCGCCGCCGCCCGTACAGCGTGATCCTGTTCGACGAGATCGAAAAGGCCCACCCGGACGTGTTCAACACGCTGCTCCAGGTGCTCGACGACGGTCGGCTCACGGACGCGCAGGGGCGGACGGTCAACTTCGAGAATACGGTCATCATCATGACCTCGAACGTCGGCAGCCAGCACCTCGTCTCGACGCGGCAGTTCGGCTTTACCTCCAGCGACGGCGTGGACTTCAAGGAGACCGAGCGTCGGGCGCGGGAAGCGTTGGAGAGGTCGTTCAGGCCGGAGTTTCTCAACCGGGTAGATGAGATCATCGTCTTCAAGCCACTCTCGAAGGAGGATGTGCTCAAGATAGTGGACATCATGCTCGCCCGCCTGAACAAGCACCTCGAAAGCCAGCGCGTAAGCGTGGAGGTCACCGATGCGGCGAAGGAGTTCCTGGCCGAGGAAGGCTACGACCCCAAGTTCGGCGGACGCCCGCTCGCGCGAGCCATAAGGCGCTACCTCGAGAACCCGCTCTCCAGCCGCATCATTGGTGGTGAGTCGAACCCCGGCGACACCGTCGTCGTGGATCGTGCCGGAGATGGACTTACCTTCCAGACGAAGCAGCCCGTGGCGTAAGTTTTCTGTACATCAGTGACTAGAAGAGAGGCGTCCCGTATGGGGACGCCTCTCTATTCGTTGCCTCGCACCACCGGGTCCGCCTTTTCGGTCTCCAAAGATTCCGTGCAGCTACGCAGGGCGTCCAGCAGTCGGGCTCGTTTCTTGCGCCCCAGCCCGGCGAGCATTCGCTCCTCTACGACCTCGATCTTTTCGTGCGCCGAGGAGAGTCGTTTCGCCCCTTTCTTCGTCAGGTACGCCGACAGCACGCGGCCATGATCCGGGTGCGGTTGGCGCTCCACAAACCTCGCGCCTTCGAGCTTGACGAGGATCTGGTTCATCGTCTGCGGCGTCACGAAACACCGCCGCGCCAGCGCCGCCCCCGATAACCCCGGCTCGTCGCCCAGCACACTCAAAGCCGCGTACTGCGGCGTCGTCAACCCGAGACCACGCAGCGAAACATCCATCTCCAACCGCAGCGCATGCTCCGCCTTCTTCAATTGATAGCCGATCCTATCCTCTAATATTTCCCTATTTTCCATAAAAACCTCTTGAGATATTATCAGGACATTGATATTATATCAGGACATTGATAATTCTATCAAGGAGGAGATTTGATGGCTAAGGCTGTGGGTGTGGATTTCGCGGCGCTTCAG
>JACDDK010000015.1:5560-11855 GCA_013817025.1 Rubrobacter sp. | reverse complement strand
CCGCAAGAGCGTCAGTTTTTTGTCCGAGAGCCCCGAAAGCTCAACGCCGCCCACGGCGATACTCCCCGAGGAGGGCTGGTCCAGCGCGCCGAGCAAGTGCAGCAGCGTGCTCTTGCCGGATCCGCTTGGACCCATGATCGCCGCAAACTCTCCCGCCGGAAACTTCAGCGAGATACCTTTCAGCGCCCGCACCGCCGTGGAGCCTTCACCGTGGACCTTCTCCAGGTCTACTGTCTCGACCGCCGTAGCGCGTTCTTCCCTCACCCGCCGAGTATATCCGCGTGGAGGCGGGACAGGCTAGAATGCGGTCTCTGGTGTGTACGCGTGGAAAGACGCGGCTGGAGTCTAGATGGCTCTGCGGCTGTTGGTGAAGAGGCGGGCGTCTCTGGCGAACGCCGCGCTCTTTGGTCTGGTGTCCGACGGCGTGGTGTTCGCGCTCTCCTACGCGGTAGCCGAGCGCAAGAGGAGAGAGATCAAGCATCGACACGAACTTGCCGTTCGGGAAGAGTGATAAGAGTAGTTTGTAACAACGCGATGCCGCTGTTACACTCCGGTCGTAACTTCATAGGCCCCTGCTTCTCCGGTGAACGGAGAAGCCGCATCTAGACCAGAGGAGGCAAAGATCGATACTTACGAAGTAATGCTCATAATCATTCCCGAGCTCGACGCGGAACAGGTCGAGAACACCGTGGCCCGTTTTCGGACCGTCATCGAGCGGACGGGCGGCGATCCCGGCGACCCGAACCCGTGGGGCAAGCGTAAGCTGGCCTACGAGATCGACCACCGAGCCGATGGTTTTTACGTGGTGATGGAGTTCACCGTCGGCGAGCGTACGCTGACGGAGCTAAAGCGCATCCTGCGTGTCTCCGACGACGTGTTGCGGCACATGATCGTGAAGCTCCCCCCGGCCTACGCCGAGGGTAAGTCGTCGAGCGAGCTACCCGCCGAAGAACCCGCCGAAGTCGCGGGCTAGAGAGTTTTTAGGAGGTCTATTAGATGGGTCGTAAAAGAGGCGGTCCCCGGCGCGAGCGTCCGGTAAAGCCGAAGCCGTGCGTGTTCTGCAAAGAGGACATCGCCTACGTGGACTACAAGGACTACAACACCCTGCGCCGCTTCACCTCGGAGCGGGGTAAGATCCGGGCTCGCAGGGTCACAGGGCTTTGTCCGCAGCACCAGCGCGAGGCGGCCGTAGCCATAAAGCGCGCCCGCGAGATGGCGCTTCTGGCCTACGTGGCCGGGTAGTAGAGAGGATCATCATGCAGGTCATCCTTATGCAGGACGTCGAGAAGATCGGCCGTCGCGGAGATATCGTGGACGTGAGCCGCGGCTATATACGCAACTTCCTGGCCCCGAGAGGTCTCGCCGAAGTCGCGACCCCCGCCAAGATGGAGGAAGCCCGCCGCCAGATGGAGGAGGCCGAAGAGCGCGACCGCCGGCTGGCCGAGCGGGCCGGCGAGATCGCCGCGACCCTCAACAAGAGCGTTATCACCATCGAGGCCCGCACCGGCGAGGACGAGCGCATCTTCGGCTCCGTCACCGCCGCGAACATCGCCTCGGCCATCGAACGCGCCCGCGGAATCCGCGTCGACCGGCGCCGCATCCGGCTCTCCGAGCCGATAAAGTCCCTCGGGACCCACCAGGTGCCGGTGCAAGTCCACGGCGAGACCGAGGCTACCGTGAAGGTCATCGTCGTACCGAAGTTGTAGGGTGAGCATAAAGCTCGACTTCAGCTTTACGCAAAACCTGTACCACAGGATCAAGGACCCCGTCTTGTAACGGGGTCCTTTGTGGTGCATTCTAGGGGGTCCTATGGAACGGCGGGGGAGGATCCGGGAGGTACAGAGTGGGCCTGACGCGGCTCGTGTGCCGCCCCACGACCTCGAAGCCGAACGCGCCGTAATTGGCGCGATGCTGATCTCCGAGACCGCAGTCTCCGCCGTCGCCGAAAGGGTGGAGGCCACAGACTTCTACTCCGAGACGCACCGCGTTATCTACGTCTCGATGATGAAGCTGTACTCCCGTGGTGAGCCCATAGACCAGCTAACGCTTACCAACGAGTTGCGGAGCTCCGGGGAGTTCGACCGCGTCGGCGGGCGGGCTTACGTCTTCCAGATCGTGGAGAGCGTCCCGACCGCCGCCAACGCCGGCCGTTACGCCGACATTGTGCGCGGCAAGGCGCTGTTACGGTCGGTCATAGACGCGGGTAGCCGCATCTCCGAGGACGCCTTCCGAGAGCCCGAGGACGTCAGCGAGGCGCTGGACGCTGCGGAGCAGTTGATCTACGGTATCTCCAACAGGAGCTTGAGGGATCATCTCTCCCCGGTCTCCGAGTTAGCGCCGGGGGCGCTGGAGATGATCCAACGTCTCTACGAGCAGGAAGGCGAGGTCACCGGCGTCGAGACCGGCTTCGAGGACCTCGACAAACTCACCACCGGCTTCCACAAAAGTGACCTCGTCGTACTGGCCGCACGACCAGCTATGGGGAAAACCGCGATGGCTTTGAATGCAATATGGCACGCGGCAGGCGAGAAGAAGGCACCGGTGGCGATCTTCTCTTTGGAGATGAGCAAGGAGCAGCTCGTGCAGCGCCTCATCTCGCAGACGACGCGCATCCCGACGCAGTCGTTACGCAGCGGGAACGTGAAGGCCGAGGATTGGCCGAAGTTGTTGCATGGGGTCGCGGAGGTGAGCAAGGCGCCCATCTGGATCGACGACACCGCCGGCGTCTCGCTAATGGAGATGCGGGCCAAGACCCGGAGGCTCGCCTCGCAGTTGAATGCCGCCGGGGGGCCGCCGCTCGCGCTCATCGTGGTTGACTACTTGCAGCTCATGATCGGCAACAACCGCGAGAACCGCCAGCAGGAGATAGCGGAGATCTCGCGCGGCCTCAAAGTCCTGGCCCGTGACCTCGACGTGCCGGTCCTCGCCATCGCGCAGCTAAGCCGCGCCGTCGAAGCCCGCCATGACAAACGACCTATGCTCTCCGACCTTCGTGACTGCTTGCCTGGTAGCGCGCTCGTCACCGACGCGGATACCGGGTTGCGGCTACGGGTAGAAGACATCGCAAGACGGGTATGCAAGCCAAACGTATGGAGCGTGGGACACGACCTGAAGCTGCACAAGCGGCCCGTAACGGAAATCTGGGAGACGGGCGAAAAGATCATTTACGAAGTTCGTACCCGCCGGGGGCGTGTCTTGCGGGCAAGCGGAGGCCATAGGGTTATGCTCGATACCGGCTGGACCAGAGTGGAAGACTTACAGCCCGGAGATTGTGTCGCGGCCCCGCGTCGGTTGCCCGAGCCGACGAAAGCAATCCCGACGGAACCCGACCGGGCGCTACTTCTCGGATGGTTGCTGGGCGACGGCTGGCTCGGCGGTAGCCCCGCGCTCACGGTAGCGACCAGGGAAGAGGCCGATGCCGCGGTGTTACTAGGCCACAAGTCTTTCGGCTTGGATCCCGCCATAAAGCCCGAAAGACCGGGCAAGACCCCGGCTCTAAAAGTGATATTCACGACGGGTAGGTTGTGCGGTGCTGGGAAGAACCCGCTTACCTCCTGGCTACGCGACATTGGAGCGTGGGGGCATACCGGACAAGACAAGCACATACCCGAATGCGTCTTCGGTTGGAGTAACGAAACTATCGCGGCGGTGCTACGGGGCCTGTTTCATGCCGATGGATCCTGTTCCGTTCGAGGGTCGCGGTCATGCGTGCGACTTTCGACCATTAGCGAGCGACTGGCCCGCGACGTGCAAGAATTGTTGATCCGGCTCGGTATCCGTTCGTCCATTCACACGCTCGACCATACGGTTTCGGGTTACAGGACCAAACACGGTCAAGGCTACGTCGTCTATCTCGGGGACCGATCCGAGGTGGGTACGTTCCTGGATCGCGTAGGCTTTCTCGGAGCCAAGCACGAGAGAGCGGTATCGTCTTTCGTGAGCGAGAAACGGAACGACGCTGGCAGCCTCGACCGCTTGCCGCTATCCGTAAATACTCGAATCTCCGAGCTGCGGACGCTCGAAGGACTGTCTCACGCCGACGTCGGTTGGCGTGAGCAAGGAAAAAAAATGTCACGTGCGACGGCTTCCGTGGTGGCCGAACATCTGGATATTGGATGGCTGGAGGAGCTTGCCCACAGTGACCTGACTTGGGACGAGGTCACGGAGATCACGCAGTGCGGTATGGAGAAAACCTACGATCTCACCGTAGGCGACCTGCATAACTTCTACGTTGACGGACTGATTACGCACAACTCGGGTGCCATCGAGCAGGACGCGGACATGGTGATGTTTTTGTATCGAGACGAATATTACAATCCCGACTCCGACGACAAGGGCATCGCCGAGGTGATCGTGGGCAAACACCGTAACGGCCCCACCGGCAAGGTCCAGCTCGCGTGGCTGGAGCAGTACACCAAGTTCGCCTCTCTAGCGCGGCGTTGATTTGATGGCCTCACGCTTGGATGTGGCTGCGTAGTCCTCTAAAATGATCCTTCGACACTTCGGGATACGGCGTTAGCTGTCGGAGGGTTGTTCTGGACGGCGAAAAATGGAGACATTGTGTCGAACGGAATTTTCAGGAGGCTGGCGGCGGTCGCGGCTGGAGCTTGTCTGGTTCTGGTTCTCGCGGGATGTGGGAGCCTTCTTGGGGCCGGTGGTGGCGGGGAGGATGAGGCTGGGAAGCTGCGCGCCGACAACGAGGAGCTTCGGGCGGAGAACGAGAAGTTGCAAGCGGAGATAGAAGACCTGCAAGGCCAGGTGGCGGAAGCCAGCGACGAGGGAGCGTCCGCGGACGTGGAGAGCCCCGACGAGTCCACGCCGTCTGAGCCCGAGTCCAACGATAGTTCTGGTGGCGACTCCAGCGAGAGTTCCGGTGGTGGGGATATCGAGGTCGCGGGTGATGGGGACGTAAGCGGGGAGGAGGTGCCGGAGATCATGCCGGAGGACTTCCCACTGCCGTCGGAAGCCGTGCTCGATTACACCAACGAGGGCGACTACAACTTCAGCCTGGACTTCGTCCTCGATTCGGACCTCGAATCCCTGACGGCTTTCTACGAGAAGCAACTACAGGAAACAGGTTGGGAAGAGGTGGACCGCACCGAGTACGAGCAGGACGGACTGAAGGGTGTCGAGACTTCTTGGGAGAAAGGCGTCTACACACCGGAAGGCAGCCCTCAGGACAGCGACTACGAACAGACGGACCAGACACTGTCGCTCACCCTGCAGGAGATACAGCCTTCCGGGTCCGCCGGACGTATCCTGTGGAACAGCTACAAGATGCTCGACCAGAGCAACTAAACGCCCGGCGATCATCCCGCGCTAAAGTTTCCCGCGTTTCGGGCCGATAACTAATTCCCAGTACCCCAAAGCCCTTCCAGACGGGAGTAACACATGCGTCGCGCCGTGATCCTGACGACCTTGATCCTCCTCCTGCTCGCCGTCGCGGGCGTCACCGCCGCCCAGGAGCGCCGCTCCTCGCCACCCGCCACTGAAACCATCCCGGAAGAGACAATAGCCCCCGAGAAACCGGATAGCACTACTGAACCTAATGGCGCGGAAAGCGCGAAACTCGGTGACGAACGCCCCGAGAAGCCCGATAACGGACGCCCCGACGAGGTGTCCGACGCCGAAGGATCCGAAAACGAAAGATCGGGAGGCGACGAAGCTGCGAGGCCGGATGCGGATCGTCCAGCCGAGCCCTCCAACGACGCAGCGACGGAACAGGACGATAACGGGGGCAACGAATCGCGGAACGACGACACGGACAAGCGCGAAGGCCAACCCGGCGCGAAACCCAAAAAAAGCGGGGGCCGACCGGAGAGCGCCGGGAAGTCTGGTGGGAATGCAAAGGTAACCGTCTGTCACAAGGGCAAGACACTAAATGTTGGCGCGCCTGCGGAAAGGGCGCACGCGGGTCATGGTGATCCGGCAGGGGCTTGCGGGCGGTAGACTCGCCGTTCGTAAAGTTCACGTGGGTTTTTACTGGCGGGAGATAGCTTGTTGTTGTCGGACAAGTTCGACTATTCGTTGGATTTTGAGAACCTGAATTTCCGGGAGACGCCGCGCCTGTATAGGGTTGGGAAGGGCGAGCAAGGCGTCCTGATGGTTCAGCCTTACAAGGCCGAGATTCTACCCCACTGGCGCTTCCGCAACGAGGAAATAGCCCGCAAGTCGTCTGAGAAGATCTACGAGCTTTTCCTGAGCTACAAAAAGCGAGACGACTTCGTCGGCATGGACATGGCCCGCAAGTTCCTTCAGATGGGCTACACTCGCGCTCGCCGCTACGCCAACCATA
>JACDDK010000015.1:0-5550 GCA_013817025.1 Rubrobacter sp. | reverse complement strand
AGCCCGCGCCGCCCGCATCTTCTACGAAAAATACGTGCTCGCCCGCGAAGACGAGTACTACAAGAAGCGTCGGATGGATTGGGTAGAGCAATACGGATAGTGTGTCGCTTACAAAGTCTCTAAAATAGCGCGAACCGTAACTTCGAGAAACGCCTGATCTTTCCGGGATTCAAGCGGTCGCTCTAGCGGATCGGGGCACCCATCGCGTGGTAGCCGCCGTCGACGTGTATTAGCTCGCCGGTCGTCGCCGGCCACCAGTCCGACAGCAGGCTGACGACCGCCCGCCCGACGGGTTCGGGATCCCCAGTGTCCCATCCTAGAGGCGCTTGCCGCTGCCACTCGCCCTCTATCTGCTCGAAGCCGTTGATGCCCTTCGCCGCCAAAGTTTTTACCGGGCCGGCGGCCACCAGGTTCACCCGGATACCCCGCTCGCCGAGGTCGCGGGCGAGGTAGCGGGAGGTGCTTTCGAGCGCCGCCTTCGCAACGCCCATCCAGTCGTAGGCGGGCCAGGCGACCCTCGCGTCGAAGTCGAGGCCGACGACGGACGAACCGGGCTTCATGAGGTCCGCGAGCCCGACGGACAGCGCCTTCAACGAGTAGGCCGAGGTCTGGACGGCGGTCGCCACGGATGGCCATTCGGCGGTGAGGAAGTTGCCGCCGAGTGCGTCCTCGGGGGCGAAGGCGATGGCGTGGACGATGCCGTCGAGGGAGCCCCAGCGCTCTTCGAGGTCTGCGGCGACGGCCTTTATGTCCTCGGGTTTGTTGGCGTCCAGTTCGAGGACGGGTGGTTCGGGGTCGAGTCGTTTGGCGGTGCGGCGGGTGAGGCTAGCGACGCGTCCGAAGCTGGATAAGGCGACCTCGGCACCCTGCTCCACGGCCAGCCGGGCGGCGGAGTAGGCTATGGATCTCCGGTCCAGAACGCCCGTTACGAGTATCTTTTTGCCTTCGAGGATACCGCCCATACCAGCCTCCCGTGGAGTGATCTTTGACCGGCGTTAGTCTAGGGGATGAGTTTGCGAGTCGCCAGCGGACTAGCGGCGAGCCCGCGACAAAGGGACCGGTTAGCGTTTAGAATCTCCCGCGTGAATCTTCCGGGGCGCATACGCATGAGATACGCGGGGCTGGCCCGGCGAGCATCGGCGGCACCGCCGGAAGCCTTTCGGTCGCTAGAGTCGGTCAAAGTCGCGGCGGGCCACCGGGCCTTGAGCATCGCGCTCGGGCTGGGGACGGCGCTGACGGCGCTCGCGCTCTACGTCGGAACCCTCGCGCCGACGGTCCTTTACTACGATCCGCGTGGTATCTACGACTCGGTCACGTTCCAGGTGTACGCCTACATCCTGGACATACCGCATCCCACCGGGTATCCGACTTATACGATGCTGGCGCACCTGTTCACGTATCTGCCGTTTGGGAACGTGGCGTACCGGGTGAACCTGGCGTCGGCGGTCTTCGGGGCGGCGGGGGTGGCGTTGGTGTTCGCGGTGTGCCTGATGTTGACCGGGCGGCGGTGGGCCTCGGCGGGGGCGACGCTGCTCTTCGCGGTGAGCGAGGCTTTCTGGAGTCAGGCCGTCATCGCCGAGGTTTACACCCTGAACGTGTTGCTGGTGATGCTGGTCCTCGTCACGCTACTGGCCTGGCAACGCCGCCGCACGAACCGGTTGTTGCTTCTGGCCGCGTTTTTGATGGGCTTCGCCATGACCAACCACATGACCAGCGGGCTTCTACTGCCCGCCGGGATGCTATTCGTGGCCCTCGTGGACCGGAGCCGGCTTTTCGACTGGCGGTTGGTTTTGAAGGGGTTCGGGCTTTTCCTAGTGGGACTCACGCCTTACCTGTACCTGCCGATCCGGGCTTCGATGAACCCGCCGGTCAACGAAATGAACCCGTCCACGCTCGGTAACTTCCTCATCCTCGTTTCGGGTCAGAAGTTCGAGGACCGGATGTTTGCATTCTCGCCGCTGGAGTTGCCGGGGCGTTTGATGTCCTACTTCGGTCACCTCTTCGACCAGTTCCACCCGGCGTTCCTGATCGTGGCCGTGGTAGGAGCGATCTGCCTGTACTTCAGAAACCGAGCCGCGTTTGCGATGCTCATGTTCCTGT
The DNA here is from genome assembly GCA_013817025.1 of Rubrobacter sp. Taxonomy (GTDB): domain Bacteria; phylum Actinomycetota; class Rubrobacteria; order Rubrobacterales; family Rubrobacteraceae; genus JACDDK01. The sequence continues at coordinate 3,450 of JACDDK010000015.1, read as the reverse complement.
ACCTCGGGTGGCTGTTCTATGCGCTGGAGTACAACATAGTGGACGTGTACCTGTACTACATACCGACGTATTTGATCCTCTGTCTGTACATCGCCGTAGGCTTCGGAGCGGCCCTGGACCTCGTAGCCTCCCGCACGGAAGATCTCCCGGACCTGCAACGCATCGGCATCCTGGCGACCCTGGCGATTCTAATGCTGCTGGCACCTGTACCCGGCATTGACGGAACGGCGAGCTCCGTGGATCGCTCCTGGGACTACCGGGGCCGCGAAACTATTGAAGCCGTAGCCAGCGGCGCGGCCAAAGACTCGACCGTCCTTCACAACAGCAGCTCGCTCTGGTACCTGAACCTCGTCGAAGGCCGCCGCACCGACTTGACCGTAAGAGATCCCTTCCCGGCGGGAGAGTGGACCACCCGCAGCAAACGCTGGCTAACCGAAGCCCAAAAACACCTGGAGGACGGTCGTGTCTACATAATCTTTCCCGGCACCTCAGCCGCTCAGAACGCAACCCTCTTCAACGAGGCCGGATACGATCTAGTCCCCGACGAAGAAGGCGTCTTCTACGAAGTCGTCCGCCGGGAAAGATCGTCGAGATAGCCGACGGCTGAACGCCGTAAGCTCTAGGATTTACCGAAGGCGATTCGTCAAACCCTCACGAATTTACGATGTGTTCGCAAAGCACAGCCGACGCTCTACCTGAAGCCTAAAACCTGTCGCCTAGAGCCTACTCGGGACTTGTCTGTTCGAGGGCCTGGCGTTCGTAGGAAGCTGTGATTCGAGCCTGCCAAGCTAACAGGTCGTAGCGGCGGTCTTCGAGGTAGTCTTTATCCCGCTCTTCGGCGAGGTTCGTTTTCTCTTGGGGGTCTTTCGAGAGATCGAAGACTTCCTCGGCGCGGTTGCCGAAGTGGTAGATGTATTTTTCGTCGCCGTCGATGCTTGCCAGGCAGGAGTTTTCGCGGTAGCAACCGGCGCTCAAGGTTCGGTCTTTTATCGGGGCGCGCATCGAGGTTCCCGGATACTCGCCGTCCGCCACGTCGTAGCCGAGGGTGTCGGCGAGGGTTGGGAGGACGTCCATCTCGTTGACGGGTTCCTCCACGCGGCTTGGCTTTGGGTTCTTCGGGTCATGGACGAGAAGCGGTATGCGCAGGCCCTCGTTGTAGATGGTGTTGTCGTGCTGGTAGAGGCCGTGCTCCCCGAAACCCTCGCCGTGGTCGCCGAGCACGACGAAGACCGTATCCTCGTACAGCCCGAGGTCCTTGTACTGCTGGAACAGTTTTTCGAGGAACTGGTCCTGGTAGCTGACGGTGTTGAGGTAGTTGCTCTCGTCTTCGTTGTCGGAGAGCTTCTCGCTGTCGTAGCTCTGTGGGACGACGTAGTCGTGGTGCGGGGTGACGGTCAGGTAGGTCGCCAGAAAAGGTTGGTCCTTGGCGTTGTCCTCCAGCCAGTTCCGGCTGGGCTCCAGCATGATGTCGTCTTCCCAGCCAAAGTAGTTGACCTTGTCGTAGCCCGTCGGGTCCATGCCTTCCACGGGGTGGAAATCCTCGTAGCCGAAGCTGTCCACGAGCATCCTGCGCCGCTCGAACTCCTCGGTGGCCGACTGGAAGAAGACGCTGTTGTAGCCCTGTTCCTCCAGGAGGTCGGCGATGCAGCGCGACGGTATCGCACCGGGGGCCGCCTCGCTGTTCTTGGAGTCCAACGGTGGCGGCACGCCGCACAGGGTGGCGACGAGCGCCTTGGAGGTATGTGGCACGACAGCGTAGGCGTTCTCCGCCATCAAGCTCTCTTTGGAGAGGTCGTCGAGGAACGGGGTGGTGTCCATCTTTTCGTTGTATGGGGTGGTCGATTCGGCGCGGGTGGATTCGAGGAAGACCATGACCACGTTCCGTTTGTCGGTTTGGGGGGTCTCGGCCAGGCGGGTGTCGGTGGGTGGGTTCTCGGTCGCCATGTCGGCTTCGACGCGGGCGTTGATCTTCTCGAAATCCGGGGCGGTTAGCTCGACGACGAAGATGTTGACGAGCGCCGCTCGGGAGAAGGAGTTGCTGGCCCCTGTAAGGCTCGGGAGCGCGGATAGCACCACGAACCCCGCCGCCGCGCAGAGCACTGCGGGCGTCCAGGATGAAGAGGCGCGATCCTGGCTCTCCCGCGAACCGCCGGTGCCGTTCTCGAGGTCCGTCGGCAGGTGCCAATCCCCGGTCGTGATAAGCGTGACGAGCGCGGGACCGGCGAGACCATAGAACAGAACGAGGGAGATGAGCAGCCAGTGCAGGGTGGTCATCTCGGAGCCTACGGCGGCTTGTATCTCACCGAAGGTCGAGAAGGAGACGGCGAGCAGGTTGTAGTCGAGCGCGGAACCCGTTGTCTGGTAGAAGAAATGGGCTGCGGTGACGAGAAGGATCAGACCGAGGCTGATCAGGTGGAAGAGTGCCAGGAGCGCCATGCGGGGCGGGCGGGTGCGGAAGATAGCGAAGAGCCCGATCCAGAGCGCCGCGTAGCCGAGGTTGAAGAGTACGTCCGAGCGGACCTGGTCCAGAAAACCCAGAGGTCCCGGTACGGCTACTTGCGTGAAGATCCTGACGACCTTCAGCGCGATGCTGTAGACGAAGATCGGGACGAGCAAGGCGAGCACGTAGATCCAATCCCCCCTCGACAGGAGAGACTTCATTTTCACCGAAATTCTCGTAGTTCTCGCGTGCGTGTCCATAAGAATGCGCGAAAGTTTAACAAATATTTCATATCTGGCCCGAATTTCGGGGACGGCTCGGGGACGGCGGCGCTCTCTGGTTGACTGGAAATCCCGCGACGGCTATCTTTGTGGTGCTGGGCGTGGTGACGCCTACGGAGCGCGCCGGGAGCGGGCGTTTCGGAAAAGGGGACGTGTGGGATCAAAGCCGGCGTTGGAACTGGCACGAGGGAAGGGAGCTTCATGAGCGACGAACATACAGAGGTCCGTACTTTCGAGCCGCCGGAAGAATTCGCGGCGCGGGCGAACGTCCAGGACGCCTCGGTGTACGAGAAGGCGGCAAAGGACTACGAGGGATTCTGGGCGGAGTGCGCCCGCGATCTTCACTGGTTCGAGGACTTCGACACGGTCCTCGACTGGAACCCGCCGGACGCACAGTGGTTCGTGGGAGGCAAGATCAACGCCGCCTACAACTGCCTGGACTATCAGGTGGAGCAGGGCAAGGGTGATAAGACAGCCCTGATCTGGGAGGGCGACGAACCCGACGACACGAAGACCTACACCTACTCCGAACTAACGTCGGAAGTAGCCAAAGCCGCCAACGTACTCAAGGAAATGGGCGTGCAAAAGGGCGACCCCGTAGGCATCTACCTGCCCATGATCCCGGAGCTGGTCGTGGCGATGCTGGCCTGCGCCAGGATAGGCGCTCCGCACTCGGTGGTCTTTTCCGCCTTCTCGCCTGGTTCCCTGCGCGACCGCCTAAACGACGCC